>CALBPF010000078.1 GCA_937899105.1 uncultured Flammeovirgaceae bacterium
GGTGAAGATATTTTTCTTCAAAAATTCAGAGTAGGACAGACCTGAGACCCTTTCGATGATTATGGATAACAAAGCGTAACCGGTATTGGTATATTTAAATTGTTCTCCCGGTACAAAGTTTAATTTCGGTTGATAGGTATTCAATACAGACACAATATCGGCATTCGTTGCGTATTTAGATTTATCCCATTTTTTGTAGAACAAGCCGACATAGTCTACTAATCCGGAAGTATGCCCCAGCAGATGCTCAATGGTAATTCCCGGATATGGAAAGTCAGGAATGTATTTTGTCACCAAATCTGTGAGTTTAAGTCGGTTTTCTTGGCTAAGGAGCAGTATGGAGTAGGCAGTAAATTGCTTCGCACAAGATCCAATATCAAATAGGGTGCTATCATTTAATACGGGTTTATCTTCAAAATTTGCATATCCATAACATTCACTAAAAACCCTCTAGTCCTTATCCAGGATCATTAGGCATCCGTTAAAGCGATTTGAACTGTCCTTTAGATAGTTGCGCTCCATAAGGCTTTCTACTTCTGAAATCATATCCTCCGAAACGGATCGGGGCTTCGTTTTTGGATACAATAAGGTGGGATTGGAAACCTCGACTCGTTTTAACCTTCCTCCCTTTGTGAAAATAAATTTCAAGAAGACCCTGGAGGGATTGGCTTCTTGAGAGGACAATTGACCAATGTATTCCAGGCTCTCTTTTCGAAATAAGGTATCTATAGAGAGTTTTCCTACGGCTTTAGAATGCGAGGGAAGGTTTTCAACTAGACTTTTGTATTCCCTAAATTCCTTTTGGTTTTCTAGCTCCCGATTATTTAAAAGGCGTATAAATTCTGTGATTTTCTTTTTTTCAGGTGTATGCTGACCGAATGAACCATTCCAAAGTAAAAGAATAGAAAGAATGCATAGTACGGACTTATTCATTTCTAATTAGTGCTAACGGGAGTAATATTGGCCAACAATCTAAAATAAGTCCTGATGATTACCTATCTGTAGAAATATGAAGATAGTGCATAATCATGGTAAACGTTTTTCTACGTCATCTCGCAACGGAGTGGAGAAATCTTTTTCAGTAATACAGGGTGCCTCTTTCTAAAGGGCAAGGATTCCCTGCGCGACTATGATCTGGCGGGCTCCGCGATGCTGCGGAATGACTTTTAAAATTAAGTTGATTCGTTTAAATCTTAAATTCTGACAATTGCCTGAAGTCCAACCGGGGCGGACTATTGTTGAGAGTTAGGTCGTAGGACCCCACCTACGACCAGTTGGGGAGTCATCTATACTTCTCATCAGATACCAACTTACCGTTAGTGTCGTATGTTTTTATCCTCGTCAACTTACCGTCCCTGAATTGTTTTTCTTCACCAAATGGAATCTTAATCTTTTCCAAATCTGGTTTTGGTGTTAGATAATTTATGATTTTTTTTGAATACTCCATTACCAATATTCCTTTATCGTAATCTTTCATTTTTTGTATTAATGATTCGTTGATTACAGCCCCAGTCCATCTATTTGTTAATTGAAATGTACCGTATTTTTTGTCATTCACAGTCCTTCGTATAGAATTGCCATTATTGTCATAGGTCAGCGTATCTCTGAATTCTAGGTTGTGATGAGAACCGGAGTTTCCATAGCGTCCGTGGTCAATCCATTGTCCAACTTTAACAAAATTGAATATATTGTCTTTGTCTGTCTTTAAAATCCTTAACGTCCCCTTGCTATATACCTGCCTTTTGGGATCGTTGTATTCTAAGTCTTTAAAAAGTTCACCTGTCTCTGTAATAACATTCTTGTCTTCAAGTGTCAAAATACCTGAGTACTGATTGTGTAATGATCTCTGATCACTTATAACCAGTCCACAAGATGCCGTTATTAGAGATGAAATTGCTATTAGAAGTTCTTTTTTCATTGAATTATTTACTTCTCTGTTCACAGCATCCGCTACGAACCAATATTCGCTTGAGCGTCCGCTCAAAACTTACTCAATATAGATTAAATCGATTAAACCTGGGGTATCACTTTCATAAGAAGCACAACTACTCCATATCCAAGTGCTAGGATCATTAATAAAACCAGCTTCGACTGGATTATTATGGATATAGTTTAACAGCTGATCCATCATTTCATTTGTATTCAGTTCTATGGGATGGTTATGCTGTTGCCACAGTTGGAATGACGAATTACGTTTATTCTTTTTTCCAGTCCTCTCGAACCTGCCGTGCCGGCAGGCAGGCATCCACATTAGCCAATTCTTTCTGCTTTCTTTCGGATTCTGTTTGATGCTCTCTTTCAATTGTGTTGAAGTATAGCTTTTGAAGTATCGAATAATGAATGATAAATCATATCCTTCATCGGCACTGATAATTAAATGAACATGGCTGGTCATTATGCAGTACGCATGAATGTTTAACCCTTTATTTTCCTGACAATATTTCAAACTGGCGATAACTATTTCCCTGTATTCATTACGAATAAAAAGGTCGATCCAATTTACTATTGTGCAGGTGATAAAGTAAATGGCGTTTTGTCGCGAATAGCATAGTTACGTCCCATTTGTCAAAGATAATTCTTGAATACAATCCGAGCGGACGCTCTAGGTCAATATTCGGTCGTAGGGCCGCTAGCACTTAACCTACGACCACTTCGGTCCTAATAGTAGCATAGGTTTTTAACCTAGACCAGACGGATGGTTTACCTTTTTCTCTCTTTTAAATTAATATGCTCGCCTTAAAGTTGTCATTCTAAACTAATAGACCAGATAGGCTTTAATCTACTGCTAGTTAGTTGTCTAATTATCTGGCTGTATCGATTCCCAAGAACTACCCAGCTTTATTTCATCTAAGCAGATTACAATGTTATTTGTATTTCCAGGAGCTTTATAGATCCCTGAACTTAATCTCCAATAATCATCTCCGAAAGGATAACCCCAATACCTTCTGGCACTTCCTATTTCTTGCCCATTTAGCCTTACTTGAATATCACCTAAATGATCTTCATGCCTAGGAGCAATCTTTAATGCTAAATCAAACCATTGATCTTTTGGACCCACATCGGTCCACCCAAAAAGTGTATGTGTACCAGAAGCTAATGTATCTGGATGTGCCAATGAACCTTTGATCAGGCCTCTACCATTCTCCATTTTCATCCAAATGACAAAAGGGACATACTTACCTCCACCAGATTGATGAACTTGCATCAATACAAAAGATTCTGTGTCACTATCTGTATCATTTTGAATTAATACTGATTGAGACCAATATCTTAACCTACCAAATTTTAACGCATAGGATTCATCTCCAAGGGATGTAACTATTTCACTTCTTTCTTTGTAGTCATCAATATCTGGAAATATTTGCGTGCCTAGAGACTTTAAGCCTGCTCTATGTTCCCCTCCGGTCAGCCAAGGTGTTTTTCCTTCTGAATGGTGAAATAGAAGAAAATCATTACCAAGAGCATCCTTTACAAAAGATTGATAGCGTGAGGAACTCCAAGATACAGGATAATATTTACTGAATCTAGTAACATCTTCGAAATCAAGGTCTACCCAAGTTACATTATTACTGGTTGATCTGGAGGTACTATTTATTTTTTCTTTTTTATTGACAAGTTCTAAATAATTAAAAGACTCTACAGGGTCATCATTTTCATTGCAAGAGATGAAGGATGCTATCGTTAAGCATATAATTATTAATATATTTTTAATCATAACATTATA
>CALBPF010000079.1 GCA_937899105.1 uncultured Flammeovirgaceae bacterium
GCAAAGTAATGGGCGCTCAGAAAGGTTCCATCACAATTCAATTCTTTGTAGAGTCCATTCTATTTGCTTTTGTCGGGGTAGTGTTGGCCGTTGGAGTTACCGCTCTTCTTCTACCTTTTTTTAATCAGCTTGTCGATCGCTCACTTTTCATTCCGTTCAGTGCGCCGGGTACCTGGATTGTTCTGACTACCATTACGTTGAGCGTGGGCATTCTCTCTGGCGCCTATCCCGCTTTGCTCTTGCCTGCTTTTAACATAATAGATTCGCTTAAGAATATGAACCATCAAAATAAAGGTTCTGCCTTCCTGCGCAAAGGCCTGGTGATTTTTCAATTTGCCATTTCCACGGTTTTGATTATCGGTACTGCCGTTGTTTATCAGCAATTGGAATATGCCCTGAATAAAGATATTGGTCTTGAAAAGGAAAATCTATTGTCGCTGGAGATTGATGACCGCATTGGAGAACGGTTAAAGACGTATAAAAATGAATTGCTTCAAACACCTGGTGTAAAGGCAGTATCCGCAACTTCCGGCAACCCTGTTGCTTACGGAAGGTCTACCAGTTCAGCAAATTGGGAAGGTAAAGACCCTGCTGTCAGCTATGAGATTAATGTAATGCTCTCCGATGAGGATTTTATTTCAACCATGGGAATGAAGATGAAACTGGGGCGTTCTTTCTCAAGTCAGATCAATGACTCAACTAATTTTATTATTAATGAGGTAGCCCTTGGGTTGATGGGTTTTGATGACCCGATAGGAAAGAGTTTGTCCTTCTGGGGAATTGATGGTAAGATCATTGGTGTCGTAAAGAACTTTCATATGCGAAACATGCACGAAACAATTGCACCTCTCATTATTACCTGTATCGACCCATCACTGTCCTCGGATTTTATGCTGCGGATTGAAGGTGACGTGCAGAATGCTTTGGCAGGGATTGATGTAGTAACCAAAAAGGTTTTGCCGGAAACTGAATTTGAATATGAATTCGTCGATACCGTACTTGAGGCAAGCTATCAGGGAGAAATGACGGTACGTACTCTTGTTACAATTTTTGCCGGGATTTCAATTTTTATCTCATGCCTGGGTCTTTTTGGACTTTCGGCATTCACGGCTGAGCAGCGGGCAAAAGAGGTTGGAGTCAGAAAAGTGCAGGGAGCAAGTGTAACTCAAATAATTGTGTTGCTATCGAAAGATTATGCCAGGTTAATTGTAGTAGCATTTATCATTGCTGTACCCATTGGTTATTATTTCATGCAACAGTGGCTCAATGACTTTGAGTTTCGCACAACTTTACAGGCGGATATTTTCATCCTTGCTGGATTAGCCAGCCTTTTGATTGGGGCGATAACCGTAAGCTTTAAGTCGTACTATGCAGCTATGGTGAATCCTATAAAATCCCTAAGGAACGATTAATTGGTAATAGCATCATCCTTTGCAATAAGAGGCCATTTCTATAGTTTGAGATGGCCTCTTTTGTTCTCTATGTGAGTTAAAGAGTGCATCCGTAACCTTTTTTTGACTATTTTCGTCTAAACTCTACATTTAAGAATTAAATATGAAAGGAACCAATCTTGGCGAATTTGAGGAGCTGGCGCTCTTAATCGTTGGGGTGCTTGCTGACGACGCTTACGGGGCTGCCGTAATCCAGGAACTGGAGCTGAGGACAGGCCGAAACCCAAGTGTTGGAGCGGTGCATTCCGCACTCAATAGGCTCATAGATAAAGGGTTTATCAAGTCAGAGTACGGTGCGGCCTCAGAAGTACGACGAGGTAGGCGCAAGGTATTTTACAAGCTTACTCCGGCAGGTGAAACGGCACTGATCAGAACACGGGAACTACGAAATCGACTGTTTGATCTCATCCCAAAACTTTCGTCATGAAGAAGCAAAATAACCTGGAACCTCCTATGTGGCCTATTCGCATTTTACGCTGGTTCTATGATGATGCCAGTGTGGAAGGAATAACCGGAGATCTCTTTGAAACCTATGAGCGCAGGTTGTTAAGACTCACAAAAACACGAGCACGGTTCTATTATTTCAGAGACTTCTTAAGCATGTTCAGGCCCAGCGCCATCAAAAAGATGAAACGAAATATTACCCCAAACGCGATAACTATGTTTACCAACTATTTCAAACTTACAATAAGAGGAGTAAAGGCAAATCCTATGATATCGCTAATCAGCATTTTAGGATTGTCCATTTCCATAAGCTGCTGCATAGTACTTTTTGTTTTTGGTCAACAGATAGTGACGGCAAATGACTTTATACGGGATTCAGATAACATTCATCTAATCTATAGCAAAGCCATTGATATAAATAACGACGCTTTTGATTGGGGCAGAACACCGGAGTTACTAGGTCCTGCCCTGTTTGATGAGGCGGAAGGCGCTCCCCTGATGACTAGGTATAAGCGCTCCTCAGCCGTTACACGTTACGATGACTTAGTAATTGAGGAAGCCATACAATTTGTTGACGTTGATTTCTTAGACATTTTCAGCTTTGATCTGCAATCTGGTTCTCGTCAGTCTTTGAAGAACGGGCAAGTGGTGTTAAGCAACGATGTAGCTAGCCGATTTTTCGGCGATCAAGATCCTATTGGCGAGGAACTTATGTTTATCATAAATAATGAACGTATTCCATTGATCGTAGGGGCTGTGGCCAAGAAATTTCCCACTAATGCATACTTTGATTTCAACCTGCTCCTTCCGTTCTCCATTAGGCCGCAAGTTGATGATTGGAAAGACCTTACTCATGCTACCTTTATCAAGCCTTCCAATACCAACTTAATTCAAACCTTAATGTCAAAGCAGGCCGGCTATATTGAGGCCTATAATTCAAGGGACCCAAAATATAAGCTAACATCTTTAGCTACTATCCCTTTTAGCCTTCTTTCTCAACATGAACATAAAATTGTCGGTATCAGTAGCGTGGTGGGTCGCGAAAATGAAAGTACGTTAATAGCGACAATCTTTTTCGGAGCACTCCTGCTTTTTATTGCCTGCTTCAACTATATCAATATTGCGTTAGTTGCGGCCTCTAAAAAGCTCAAAGAAATTGGATTAAGAAAAACCGTAGGGGCTTCCAGAAAGCAGTTAGTCATTCAATTTTTGAGTCAGAACATTTTTCTAAGCTGTTTCGCAGTACTTTCCGGCTTATTGATTTCGTATCTTATTTTAATGCCACTTTTTAGTTCCTTCTTTCCTCTGGATTTTGCTTTAGATCTTACGGATTCAAGACTTTGGATTTTTCTGCTTCTAATTGCGGTTATAACTGGTTTAATATCCGGAGGTTATCCTGCCTTTTATATTTCTTCGTTCAGCGCTGTGAATATATTTAGTGGTAAGCAAACATTTGGTAACAGCCGCAATGTCCTCTTTAAACTATTTTTAGGCCTTCAATTCGGAATTACGTTTCTTATCATTTTTTCGGGGATAGCCTTTTACCAAAACAGTAGCTATCAAAAGGGGCTTTCATGGGGTTATGATCAGGATGGTTTACTCATTATTCCTGTAGAATCATCAGAGCAGTTTTTGGCCATCCGTGATAATTTACAGCAACGCTCAGACGTCACCGCTATTGCCGGCGCAACCCGACATGTGGGCAAAAACAACAGCGCCATTACTTTTGATATGGCATCTGAAAAAAGTACGGCCCTTAATTATCCCGTATCGGATGAATATTTCAACACCATGGGTATCCGGTTATTTCATGGAAGAGGTTTTGATCCAAATATGGGGAATGACCGGAATTCATTGGTTGTAAATGAAGCGTTCGCTAAGAAATACTTTATTCAAGAGCTTCCATCATCCATGGCTGATGAAAATGGCAATCGATATGAAATAATTGGTGTTGTAAAAGACTTTCATTATCGGAATTTTTATTCTCCCATTGAAGCAGTGTCCTTCTCGTTATCAAAAGAGAGTGAGAACCGGTTTATTATCTTGCGTACGGAAGCAAGCAATTTAGCTCAGTTAGATGGCGATGTCAGAAGAATGTGGCTACGGCAGTTTCCGGACTATCCTTATAACGGATACCTCCAGGCCGATGTGTTTGACCGTTTTTTCAGAGAGATGGCTATACCTACTAACAGCCTGATCACCTTTGCCGTGATAAGTATACTTCTTTCTTCCATAGGTCTTTTTGGGCTGGTTTCGTTGATGATCTCCAAAAAACTGAAAGAGATTAGCTTAAGAAAGGTTTTAGGAGCTAGAATGACAGACCTGGCTTTGCTGACCAACAAACCCTATGTGATTATTCTTGGTGTATCGATGCTGATTGCTGCCCCCTTAAGTCAAAATCTAGTTGAAGGTTATTTAAAAGAAGTGAATGCCTATCCTGTAGCCATTGACTATAAAATCATAGTACCCTCCATAATTTTGCTCACGTCAGTTATTTTGTTAACCATTACCGCTAATCTTTACAAAGTATCAATTACAAACCCAACAGAAACATTAAGAAGTGAATGATTAGTCCGGAATAGGCAGTCCTTGCTGCTTCAAAAAAGAAAGCCTATCCCAGTACCCTCTTTGAAACCTGATTTTGTCACCCACAATATGAAAGAAACCGCAGCCTCTGAGACCCAGAGGATCTTTCCATTCCAACATGGCCCATTCACCATCCTGAAATATGTTTTCTACGATGCAGGACATGTCCGCTGATGCGAATTCATCTTTGAACATTTGTCGTATAGCTTCTCTTCCCTCTAACGGATCAAAGGCTACCTGATGATTGATGGCATCTTCATGATAGAGTTCAGCTAATCCGTTAGCGTCCTGTTTATTGAATAGTTCCACCCAGTGGATAACGATGTCTTTTGGATCCATTGCTTATTTCTCTTTGATCTTTTTAATTAATATTAATAAATCAATAATGTGTGTATACATAACCATGGGAACAATAATTGCCGGAAGCAGCACAAATGGAAAATAAGTCACACCTACGTTTGGCTCATCAAAAGCAAACTGCTGAAATGGAAGCGGAGCGGATAGTATGCCATTGGTTAATATAAAAGAAACCAGGCCAAGGCAAGTGATATTCCAGGCGATCATCGCCATGTTCGACACTTTATTACGCACATAAAGCGCTCCCATAATAGGCGCTGTAATACCGGCCAGAACATCAAAATTTCTACCTTCAAAGGTCATCAATTCAGGGACAGCGCCGTGATAAAATAGATAAAGCAAAACGATCTCTACCGGCACACGAATGATATGCAAAAACGGACTCAAATATAAATCCCGGTTCTCCATAACCTTTTTTCTTACAGATGGCAAAAGCCCGTATAGCACAATAAGGGTGGAAGGAATAATGATCCATAAAAACCTGGGAGGTATTGCCTCAAAGTTTGAATAGAATCCCAGGTAGGCAGCTGTGGAATGAATTACAGCTAAAAGAACGGTCCAGCCAATCAACCTTCCGGAACCTGGATTGGCGAGCCAGTACAGCCATAGGGTGAGAAGCACGGTTAATCCAAAAAGAACCTCGATCCGATTAGCTAAATTTTCTATCATACGTTTTCATCAACATTTAGAAGTCTGCACAAGTCAAATGATATATTCTAACACCTTAAACATTGAGTTAATCAACTTTTGAATGTATATTATGTTCAAAACTTATAACTAGTACGAAAAATACATCATCAAAGCATAAAGCCATGAAAATTTTAAGGCCAATCGTTTTATTCGTTACACTAGGGTTTGTTCTATGCATTACCGCATCGTGCCAGGAGGAAGCAATTGAACCCAGCGCAGAAAGTAAACAAAGGGATGCCGCCAGTGGGTTGGCAACGAATTAAGCTTTTAGTCATTATCTTTTTGGGGAATAAGCCATTCGGACGATTTGAATCGGCGCCATTCCGTGTCTGCCAGGTCATATTGCGGATCGTATAAGGTGGCGTGGCGTGCTCCGTTCAAACTTACTTTACCATCGGCATAAATGGATATATTCCGGCGCCCTTTAGATTGCAGGTCTTCTTTCAGGATCTGTACGAACTGCCAAAGCATATCTGGCCGTGTGGCGATGGACCGTGATTGTTTTGCAGTTAAATATTCCTGAGGCCTAATTTGCCATTCTTCTCCTGTATCATTGTCTCGCACATTGAATTTAACATATCCTGATTTTACTCTCAGCATCATGTGCCATGCCAGGCGGTGTCCCTCTTCGGTCCAGTTCACATTGCCCGAATAGAGCCAATGCCTTAAAGGCAACAAGAAGTGAATACTCAAGTAGGTAGCCATGAAATAAAACTTCCATTGCTGAACAGGATACATATAAGGATCGATGGATTTGCCTTCTAATGAAGGTTTCTTTTTGAAGAAAATGCGCCTGACCACTTCAGGATCAAAAAAGAAAGCGCCAATGGCAATTCCTAAGTATGGAAAGATGCCCACTTGAAACACCGCCGAGTTGAAAAGGTGAAATAAAATTGAGGCAATGAATGCATATTTACGCGTCTTTTTCCAGATGAGCCCGGGTCCGATGAAAAGATCATAGAGAATACCGCCCCAAGCCACAAATTTTTGGAACCAAGGGACGGTCAGTACCGGCCCGATGAGCCAATAGTCCTTTTTGTTATTGAACCAGATACTTATGGGCTTAGCTTCTATCCATTCCGGATACATTTTAGCTACCGAAGCATAGAAATAAACAATGGCCATAGTTCCAGAAAAGAACCAAATGCACCATTGGGGGCATGTTAAACTTCTGACATCGGCATTTCTTTTAGCATCAAGTGAACCGTATTGGTTCGCGGGCACCATCCACATCATGAAGTTCAACAACATGAGTAGGTAGTAGTGATTATTGTAGTTCGTTTTTTGCATGAAATAGACACCGGCCCACATCACGGCATAAATGCCTATGGCCCAACGATAATAGAAACCCAGCATCACCAATAGACCGGCAATACCCATTATAATGTAGTAGGCATACATGCTGTAACCGGGAAGTGGCTGAAGCCACGGGAAATCTATGAATGGAAAGGTATAATCCGGAGTAATGAAAGCCTTCTTTACCCAGCCTGTGGCAATGGCGCCCCAGGCCTCAGCAAACAGAAGAAAACCGAAGATCATCCTAAAAAGAACAAGTGGGCTATTGTCCACAGGTCTAAAGAAGCGCTCTTGCAAAGTCATATTTTCCTACTTTTATTGACTTTTAAGTCAAAGACATCATTCCGTTGGTAATGACCACTGGTATCCAAAGTCATTTGCTCTTTCGTTCGCAAATCCAAATCAATTTCGGCAATGACCAAACCCTCTTTTTCAAAGAGTGGTTCTACAATATATTCGCCACGAGGATTTATAATGCAACTTCCGCCTCTTAGAACAAGCTCATCCGGGAACAAATTATCAGGCCTCGATAGATGAGCAGGGTAGTCCTTCACCCGTAGGAGCTGGCCTGCCGCCAATACAAAGCACCTGCCTTCAAAAGCATACTGTCTGCTGGCGATCTGGTGCCGTTCATGCACGGTTGGCCAGACGGCAACATGAATATCTTCATCCGTATCATGAAGGGCCTGACGTGTTAGCGGCATCCAATGTTCCCAACAGACCAGGCCGCCAACTCGACCAATAGCCGTGTCAACAGCTTGGAGTCCATGACCATCACCATGGCCGTAGATCATTTTTTCCGTGTACGTAGGCACCAACTTGCGGTGATGATTCACTAATTCCCCCTTTTCATTAAAGGTGAGTAAGGCATTAAATACGGTACCGCTGGCTTTTCCTTTTTTTACGATTTCATTGGCTCCTATAACAATAGTTATGTTGGCAGATTTTGCCAACTCTGCTATTTTATCGGTTTGTATGCCTCCTACTTCAATACTACTTTTTCTAAGCTTTAGGTATGCCTCTTTCATAGGCTCTGAGTCCCAATTAGCTACGTCCGGGCAGTTATCCAGCCATGCCGGGTAGCCGGATAACCAGGTCTCTCCGAAAACTAATAGTTTCACTGATTTGGATTTGGCCTCTTCCACAATCTCCTCCAGGCGTTTCATGCTTTTGGGCAGATCTAAATGGACTGAGGCATATTGCGCAATAGCTACCTTTATGCTGTTCATGCATCAATTATCAACTTTTTGGAGAAAATGAGTGTTACCTCAGTGTGAATTTTTTATTTTTTGCAGATTGAAAATAAAATTGTAGTCATGGAAACGGTAGAAACTACATTTAAGCTGTCTTATACCAAAGAGCAATATCAGAAAGCAGTTGAGTACATCAACGATATGAAAAAACACCCGAAAAGAGTGTTCTGGCTAGGCAAAGAAGGAAAAAGTGATGAAGAGTTGATTTACTCGCACATCGCTCATAAAATACTTTCAGGATTCTATAGTAACTATGATCCTTCGTTTGCAAGACAGCAGATAATGGACATGACCAATAGGAAGGCAGTTTCCTGAAATAATAAAGTACCAAGTTAAATGAATAAAGTATTACTGGATATTGTAGCTGGTTCATCATTTCCAGACAATATAGATTTGAAACGGGAGTATTTTGAGGCAAAAGGCAAGGACAAAAATCCAAATAGGTCTCGAAGAATTTGGCAGCATTTTTAGAATCGATCCTCTAAGAAGTGGTGAGTCCACGTGATTTAGATCAAGAATTAGTTAGAATGAGGCTCGATGTTAGCAACCACATAATAAGATAAGTAAACAGACCAGAAATAGCCCAGAGGAGGACTACATTCAGAAAATGAATTTTACCATTTTTTTTCCTAAAGAAAAAAGAATAACAGAGAACAGTAAAATAGGTAGGGCGAACAGAACGGCCGATGCCGCAATAACAGCTTGAGTGATCATTAGGTATGTCTAAAACTTTATCCCCATATCCAAGCCCAGATAGTCGTTTTTGAATTTCAGATCGGTATCCAGGGCCACTTGATCGCTAACAACATTGAATAGCCCACGGTGATAGCTGAAGCCCCCGAAAAGTGTAGTGTTAACGCCGAGGCGATATTCAAGCCCAAATGCCAGTAACAGTGAAGCATCAAAAAGGGCAAAGTCTTCAATCAGGAAGTTTTCATCTTCTTTGCTTTTTTCATCAATCGCAAACTCCATGGTTGTACCCATCTGGAAATAAAATTTTTTGTCTATGCTTACCTCGTTTGTAAATAACTTCAGGGAGATAGGTACTTGCAGATATTGAAGGCTATATGTTTCTCTGTTTGGTAAGCCTGATCCGTCTACTCGTGTGGCCTCAACACCCACGCGCTTTGAAACGAATAATAAACCCGAGCTAAAGTAATAATTGTCCTTTATCTGATAATCTATGATTGGCCCCAGGGCCATTCTGAGACCCGTACCGTCCGTGTCCAGATTGAGCGAGTCTGAATTGGCTTCAATCCTGTTAGTAGATAAAGTCGGACTAAATTGTATTCCTAATTTAAACTGAGCATTGGCAGAAATGATCGATACTAATGACAGACAGGTTATGAGGACGTATTTAGACATATAAAATTTTTTACTTTAGCGTTTTGTAAAACTAACCGCAACGTTTTAATTCTCGGATATAGGTGAACAGATTCTTACCAGTAGTTTTTTGTTTTGTTGGCTTTTGGGCATGTAAATCTACCTCTTACAACGAATGTGTTGAGCAGCCCGATATATCAAGAGTAGAAATTGATCTGACCATTGAGCAATTGCACAAGAAAATGCTCAACGTAGCCAGCCGGAAGGAGCTTGAGCAAATGATTCATGAACAACCGATTATCAGTGAGTTTTTTCTACAACGCAGCAATTATCCGAACGATTCAATAATGGTAGATGGGTTATTCAAACTGTTTTCTAACCCGTATATTGACACTTTAGGCGCAGAGATTGATCGTGTTTTTGGGGACCTGTCCATATTGACCGAAGAACTTGAATCTGCGTTTAAGCACTTGAAATATTACTATCCCGATACGAAGACCCCCAGAATACAAACCGTAGCTACGGGTTTGCTGCATGATATGTATATTTCTGATTCTTTGATCGTTATTGGCCTGGATTACTATTTGGGCGCAGGCGCTAAGTTCAGACCCAAAAACATGTATAATTATATTTTACGAAGGTATTCACCGGAGTACATTACACCTTCTATTATGTTACTGTACGGCATTATGCCAAGGTATAATAAAACAGACGTAAGTGATAATACGGTGCTGGCAGATATGATTGCCTATGGCAAGTCATTTTATTTTGCGAAGCGTATGATGCCGTGCACACCGGATAGTATCATGATTTGGTATACCGGAGAGGAAATGCAAGGCGTTAGAGAAAATAAGGGCACTATATGGGCCCATTTTGTAGAGAATCGGATTTTGTATGAAACCGATCATGAGGTGAAGAGGAAATACATAGAGGACCGGCCAAAAACGTATGATATCGGGAATAAAGCCCCGGGTCGAATAGGAACTTGGTTAGGTTGGGAAATTGTAAATGCTTATTTTCAACGTAAGCCCGAAACTACATTGTCAGAGCTAATGAATATCAGGGCGCCACAACAGATTTTCAACGAATCAAAATACAGGCCTTAGTACATGATATTAGCGGTAGACATAGGAAACTCAAACGCCACCTTTGGCCTCTACAGTGGGGAGTGGAAAGACACCTGGCGCATCGATTCAAAGGATGAAGCCCAGGATCAGCTGTATGTTTTACTCAATGATCACCTACATGGATTACCGGTTGAGTCCATTATAATTAGTAGCGTGGTTCCGTTTTTTACTAAAGTTATACAAGAACAGCTCGCTCTTAAATTCAAAGTATCGCCCTACTTAATTACTCCGGATAGCTATTCAAAATTATCACTATCGGTGCCACACCCTGATAAAATCGGAAGTGATCTCGTATGTGATGCCGCCGCTGCCTATGAGTTATTTAAATCGGACTGTATGGTAGTAGACTTTGGCACAGCGCTGACATTTACGGTAGTATCAAAAGGAGATATTTTAGGTGTTAATATTATTCCCGGGCTGAAGTTAGCCATGAAATCACTGGCAGATAATACAGCAAAACTCAGTGAAATTCCACTCGAGCTTCCTGATTCCGTCATCGGGCGAGATACCACTACTGCTATCCAGTCAGGAATACTTTGGGGCTATGTAGGCCTGGTGGAAAGAATGATCGACAGGATAGATGAAGAACTGGGCAGTCGGCTTAAAGTGGTAGCGACAGGGGGTCTTTCTAAGGTATTAGAACCCTTACAAGACAGATTTGATGCCGTAGAACCCAATTTAACGTTAGAAGGAATGCGACATGTTTTCGAGGTTAATATGGTTTAGCCTTGTCCTTATTCTTCTTTCTTGTGGAATCATCTGAAAAAATCAGGAATAATAGTAAAAACAACCACCAGAATTCAGTCCATAGAGTTTCCATAATCAATTTTTCAGATTAGTCTTTCATGATTCGACTTTATTACATCACCGTCTAAATTATTGGTTCTACAAATGTTGAAATAATCTAAACCTTTTCTACTCAACCACGTTCTACAAATATTGAAGAAATA
>CALBPF010000080.1 GCA_937899105.1 uncultured Flammeovirgaceae bacterium
ATTAACTGACTGGTAGTCAGTTTTTTAAATCAAAATCGTGTCAAACTCGGGAAGAGGGGAAAGACTTTAATTAGTCTCTAGCGCTCCTATCATTTCTAAAATATCATCCAAGTGTTCCCGACTGTTACTAAGTCGGGGCACTTTGTTTTGTCCACCTAATTTCCCCCGTTTTTTCATCCAACGATAGAATGTGCCTTCCACGACAGAATGTACGATGGGTGGTTTCAAAGCCATATCCTTATAACGTTTGGCATCATAGTCGGAATTAATTTCACGTAACTTCTCGTCCAATGCGCGTTTAAAATCATCAAGATTTGACGGCTGGCGCTTAAATTCTACAATCCACTCATGACCTCCAGTACTATCAGTTGCGAAGTAAACCGGCGCTGCGGTAAAATTATCGATTATAGCATTGGTTTTTTTGCAGGCTTCAGTGATAGCAGTTTCGGCATTTTCTATGATCATTTCTTCACCAAAAGCATTTATGAAGTGCTTGGTTCGGCCACTGATCTTTATTCTGTAAGGGTCCGTTGATGTAAATTTTATAGTATCGCCAATATTATACCGCCATAATCCTGAGTTTGTAGAAATAATCATGGCATAATTTTTACCGATTTCTACCTCATCCAGTCCGATGGTATCCGGATTCTCATCTTCAATATGTTCAAATGGAACGAACTCGTAAAAAATGCCGTAGTCAAGCATTAACAAGAGTTCCTCTGAGTCCTTTTGATCCTGAATTCCGAAGAAGCCTTCAGAAGCATTATAAGTTTCACAATACCTCATAGTATTGGATGGAATCAGCTGCTTAAACAACTCGCGATAGGGTGTAAATGCGACAGCTCCATGAAAAAATACTTCAAGATTCGGCCATACTTCCAGAACGGAATCAATTCGCTTTAACTCCATAATCCGCTGAAGTAATAATATGGTCCAGGTAGGAACGCCTGAAAGACTAGTCACATTGTCCTCGGCGGTAATACTCGCCATCTTCTCTATCTTCTCTTCCCACTTATCCATTAGCGCAACTTCAAGGCTTGGCGTACGGATAACCTGTGCCCAAAAAGGCAGATTTTGCATGATCACAGCAGAAACGTCTCCATAGTAAGAATCCGCATTCTGATCGAATTCATTGATCTGATGGCTCCCTCCTATGGCCAAGCCCTTACCGGAAAACATGCGACTGTCGGGGTAATTGTTCACGTAAATAGAAATAAGGTCCTTGCCTCCCTTGAAGTGACAATCCTCCAGAGCTTCAGTGGAAACCGGAATAAACTTACTCCGTGCATTGGTAGTACCGGATGACTTAGCAAACCAGGAAATGTTAGAAGGCCAGAGCACGTTCTGATCGCCCTTCATTATTCGCTCTATAAATGGAAAAAGTTGTTCATAAGACTGAACAGGTACATTATTTTTAAAATCCTGATATGAATTTAAACCAGCGAAATTATGAGCTCTACCGAACTCGGTTTTCTTAGCTTTTAATATCAGATCCTTAAGCAACTCTTCCTGAACCTCATTAGGATACTTCATGAAAAGTTCGATATCATGTATCCTTTTTTTCATTACCCAGGTTAGTATAGAGTTTAAAATATCCATTGTTTAAGTATACACTTTAGACTGTTAAAATACTAAAGTGAAGGGAGGTAGCGCATAAAAACAAGTTTAAAAAATAATGTGAGTTAATAAATCTCACTGGTAACAAGTACTTATATTAGAAGCAGGCAACGATAACCGGCATGAAACCAAAATGCGTGATATTTGATTGTGATGGAGTACTTGTTGATAGCGTAGATCTATCCATAAAAGTACTTGTTAAGATGGCCCGGGCTCAAGGTTTGGATTTAAAATATAACTTCGCTTTCGAGCGTTTTGGTGGAAGTTCACTACGCAGTTCGTTCGATTATATCGAAGAACAGACTGGAAAATCTCTGCCAAAATCCTCTGAAGATCAATACCGCAAAAAGACATATGAGATTTTCAAAAAAGAGTTAAAAGCCATTGATGGCGTCCACGAGGCGCTGAAGCGACTGCATATTCCATTTTGTATAGCCTCAGGCGGCCCACCTGAAAAAATCAAACTAAACCTGACACTCACAAATTTGATCAGCTACTTTGAGGGTAGGATATTCAGCTCTTATGAAATAAACAGCTGGAAGCCAGATCCGGGAATATTTTCACATGCCGCTGAAAAAATGGGCTTCCGCGCTGTTGAATGCCTGGTAATAGAAGACAGTATAGATGGAGTGAACGCCGCCATGTCTGGCGGGTTTCAAGTTTTTGGATATGTTCCGTCTAGAGAAAGAAACAACCTTAGTTCATTTGACATTAAGCTATTTCACAAGATGAGTCGGCTTCCAGACCTTATTCTTGAAACGGAATAATCTAAATCTTCCGTTTCAACTCAAAATGCTGACCCAGGTAAACCCTTCTTACCTGCTCATCAGCAGCCAGATCCTCTGCCGTACCCGCCTTAAGCAGTTTTCCTTCAAACATGAGGTAGGCACGATCTGTAATTGATAAGGTTTCGTTCACGTTGTGGTCAGTAATTAGTATCCCAATATTCTTTTCCTTTAGCTTGGCCACGATACTCTGAATTTCCTCCACGGCAATTGGGTCTACTCCGGCGAAAGGCTCATCCAGCAGAACAAAATTTGGATCTACGGCCAAAGCACGTGCAATCTCCGTTCTTCTTCTCTCACCTCCTGATAGCACCATCCCCAAATTTTTTCGTACATGCGTTAGGCTGAATTCCTCGAGGAGCGCTTCCGTCTTTTCCTTCATCTGCTTCTTGGACATTTTTCGCATCTCCAAAACAGCCATTATGTTTTCCTCCACGGTCAGCTTCCTAAAGACCGATGCTTCCTGTGCCAGATATCCAATGCCCAACTTAGCTCGGCGATACATTGGTAAATCGGTAATGTTTTCTTCATCCAAAAAGATCTCTCCTTCATTTGGCTTAATAAGCCCTACTATCATGTAAAAAGTAGTAGTCTTACCAGCGCCGTTAGGCCCAAGCAGACCAACGATTTCGCCCTGTGAAACGGTAACGGATACATGATCAACCACCGTACGTTTTTTATATTTTTTAACAAGCTCCTCTGCTCTTAAAATCATCCTTAATACTATCTAATCAAATTTTAAATCCTTAACCGTGAGCTGGATTGACCTTACTCCTCTAAATTCATTCTCTTCAATAGAGAAAGCTATTTTAAATTCGTTTTTGCTTTGTAGTAACTCCTGATAGTGAACCATGTTAAAAGCAATACTATCGTATTTTCTACTTCCTCCTATCTGAGTCACACTGAATTTTAGGTGTTTATCCTTAATAACCTTAACCCCTCCAACTATTTTGCAGTTCTCAGCAGCAAAAACCGGGCGAAGATTCTCAGGGCCATAAGGCTGCATACGATTTAGCACTTTCACAAAGTTGGGTGTGATGAGACCAAGATCCAACGAGGCATCAATTTCAATCTTGGGAATGAGTAATTCATCAGGAATAGAATTTGAAACCACTTCTTCAAAGCGTTGCTTAAAGCTTTCTATTTGTGCAAGTTCCATAGTTAGACCCGCAGCATATTTATGCCCGCCGAATTGAGTAAGCAGCTCGGCACACTCTTCAATAGCGTTATGTACGTCGAATCCAGGTACGGAGCGAGCAGAACCGGTTGCCTTACCATTTGATTCGGTTAAAATTATAGTCGGTCTGTGATACGTTTCGATGCACCTGGAGGCTACTATCCCGATAACTCCTTTGTGCCAATCTTCTTTAAAAAGAACAGTGGTTTTAGCCCTAGTAAGTTGCTGGTCGCTGGCTATCATTTCAAGCGCCTGACTCGTTATTTTGGTATCTACATCCCTACGTTTGTTGTTTTTGATATTGAGCTTCTCACCGAAATGATAGGCTTCTTCTTCTGATTCCGCTAAAAGCAGGTTAACTGCCATTTTTGCATGGGATATTCTACCGGCGGCATTGATCCTAGGCGCTAAACCGAATACAATCCCTTCGATACTGGCATTCTTAATAATACCTGCCAGATTCATTAGCGCTCTAAGCCCTGGACGAGCCGATGCATTCAATCTTTCTATTCCAATGAATGCCAAGATCCTATTTTCTCCGGTTATGGGTACTATGTCCGACGCAATACTTACCGCTACCAGATCGAGGTATTGAAATGGATCGATGGATAAATCATTATGCTGGATAATGGCCTGTACAAACTTGAAGCCGATGCCACAGCCGGGTAATTCTTTGAAAGGATAATCACAATCATCACGCTTAGGGTCCAGTACCGCTATGGCAGGAGGGAGAATACTTCCCGGGCGATGATGGTCACATATTATAAAGTCGACACCATTTTCTTCGGCATAAATTACCAGATCTACTGAACGAATGCCGCAGTCGAGGGATACAATTAGTGAATAGTTGTTTTCAATGGCCCAATCTACTCCTTGCTTTGAAACGCCGTATCCTTCAGAATATCGGTCCGGAATATAAAAATCACAATTCGGATAAAAGGAGTCTAGGAAGCCAAAAAAGAGTGCGACGGATGTGGTACCGTCCACATCATAGTCGCCGTATACAAGTATCCTCTCATCGTTTGTCAAGGCCTCAGTTATTCTTGCCACGGCTTTTTGCATATCCCTCATTAAAAAAGGGCTATGGAGCGCGGATAGGGACGGATTAAAAAATTCTCTGGCTGTATCGTAGTCCAGTATCCCTCTTTGTGCGAGGATGGTTGCAGTTGGTTGAGATACGTTTATACCCTGGCTTAGTCGTTCTACCAGATTATTATCTGGTACAGCTTTATAAACCCATCTTTTTTCTCCCATTTCAAAAAGCTCGTCACAAAAAAAGCAGCACAAATGTACTGCTTTCTACTTGCAATAAATTATAGATAATTCTCAATCGCCGGTATCTTCGGCTACTACATTTTCTAAAACTTCTTTCAATTCTACACGAGTTCCATCTTTGTAAGAAACTATCCAGGCGTCCTTAACACCCATTTCGCGCAAATATTTTTTGAAAGTATCTGCTTCCCAATAATCTCTGAATTGGCCTAAAGTGATTTTTTGGGTATCTCCGTCATTTTCACCACCAAAATTCTCATTATTTTCGAAATATTTAGAGAGGTCCTTGTTTCTAAATGCGCCAATTTGAACCTTGAAAACCACACCATCTACCATAACGCCGCCACTGGTTGCTACAGGCTTAGGACTGGACGTAGCCTCGCGCAATTGATTCTTTGCCGAAGACAGGTCGGACCTTAATTTAGACAGATCATCCTGGAGCTCGCTTATTTTAGCATCTTTATCGTTCATTCTTGACTGAAGTTGGGAATTTTCAGACTTAAGACTGCTTAGTTGCCCTGACATAGCCTGGCTATCTTCTACCAGTGTTTTTAGCTCTTCCGGATTCTTGGCGTAAGTTTTCGCCTTTTTTTTCCATTCCTTTTTTTCAGCTTTAGACAGCTGAGCATAGGAGTTAACGGAGAATAAAGCCACCAAAACAAATGCAACAAGTGCTGTTAATTTTTTCATGAGTATAATGTTAAAAAATGGACCGTATTTGCCTTTACAAATACTTGATTATGTTTGTTTTTTTGGATATATAAATCGCTGAAATATAGGCAATAAATTCAAATAATTAAAAGTTAACTCCTTAGACTACCTACCATATCGGCAGGCACTACCCATTTTTCAAATTCCTCCTCAGTTACAAAACCTGAGTTTAAAGCCTCTTCTTATTATGTTGTCCCGTTTTCATGCGCTGTTTTGGCTATTTTGGCAGCCTTTTCATAGCCGATATGCGTATTTAATGCCGTAACAAGCATGAGGCTCTTGTTTAAATTACTTTCAAGGTTTTTGTAATTTGGTTCTATGCCCACAGCACAGTGGTCGGTAAAAGAAACACAAGCGTCTCCAAGAAGCCGCGCAGATTGTAGGAAATTGTAGGCCATAACCGGTTTGAACACATTAAGCTCATAATGGCCTTGAGCGCCGCCAACCGTAATAGCCATATCATTACCCATAACTTGTGCACAAACCATTGTCATTGCTTCACACTGTGTTGGATTGACTTTACCCGGCATAATGGATGAACCTGGTTCATTGGCAGGAATATTGATTTCCCCAATTCCCGCCCTTGGTCCTGAGGCTAATAATCTTATATCATTAGCTATCTTATTTAAAGAAACGGCCAATTGTTTCAAAGCGCCATGAGATTCTACGATAGCATCATGTGCTGCCAGCGCCTCGAACTTGTTTTCAGCAGATTTGAACGGCAGACCTGTGAACTCCGCAATCTTACCAGCCACATGTTCAGCATATCCCTCAGGAGTATTAATGCCTGTTCCAACCGCAGTCCCGCCCAGCGCTAACTCCCTCAAATGGTCCAGCGTATTCTTCAAGGCTTTTAATCCATGATCGAGCTGAGATACATAACCGGAAAATTCCTGACCGAGGGTAAGTGGAGTAGCATCCATAAGATGAGTACGCCCTATTTTTACCACATCCATAAACTCTTTTGACTTACTTGCCAGTACATCTCTAAGCTTCTGTACTCCGGGAATAGTATTTTCAACTACCATCTTGTAGCAGGCAATATGCATTCCTGTAGGGTAGGTATCATTTGAAGATTGTGATTTATTAACGTCGTCATTAGGATGGATCAAACGACTACCTTCGCCAAGAGTATTCCCTGCTATGACATGCGCACGATTGGCAACCACTTCATTTACATTCATATTTGACTGGGTACCCGAACCCGTTTGCCACACCACTAAGGGAAACTGATCATCGAGTTTACCTTCAAGAATTTCTTCACATACCTGTGAAATAAGGTCACGCTTTTCTTCTGAAAGCACTCCCAATGCATGGTTCGTATGAGCCGCTGCTTTTTTAAGATAAGCAAATCCGTAAACCACTTCTAAAGGCATACTGGCAGGGGCTCCTATCTTGAAATTGTTACGCGATCTTTCAGTTTGTGCACCCCAGTACTTATTAACAGGTACGTGCACATCTCCCATGGTATCTTTTTCTATTCTATAGTTCATTTTAAGCCGTTTATTTCGAGTCACTAAATTAACCCAGAATGAACAAAATGAACCTTTCAGGACGACATTAAAAAGAGGACTTTAGTCAGTTTCTATTCCATCAACCCCAATCCGTCTTCATCTTCCTCTCTTTCATCTACCATTTCGATATTTACCTCTCGATTTAGTTGTTCTTCTTTACGTTGGCCCAGAGCAGGTGCTATCCCAAGTCCAACGGACGCTATTATTAAAATGATTGTAAAGCCAATTAGGCGTATTATTTTCTTTATTCTATCCACAGATTAATAGGTTTGATTGATCAGCCGTATATTTGACAGCTCTTAGACAGGCCGATTATTTGAATTTGATACAGGTCACATTGAATGACCCACTGATATTGATCAGTATAGAGCGTACGGATCTACCGGCTTCTGTACGTACGCCAGGTAGTTAAACCCTCTGAATAGTTCGGTTTTTTGAAGTTGATGCAAGGTTGTTTTTAATGATAATTCCATCAACTGACTATGATGCCGTTCCAGTGCATGATGCTGTGGATTATCAAACCAAAAGTGATGTTGTCCGCTGTTTTCGGCTAGAAATGAGAAATAGTTAAGGCACTTAGCACTCTTAAATACTTCCGCTGAGCCCAGAAGTTCAATATCCGAACGATAAGGTACTTTATCACCTAACTGAGTCGTGAACCCACCAGTTAAGGTAACCGCTATTAAAAGTACATTGAATATGTGCCTTAGTCCTGAGATCATACTATTCCATTGGATACGCGAAAGGTAGCAATAGGTTTTAATAATAAGAAAAGCTATAAAAAAGACTTACTACATTTTCCTAACTCGGATTTCCACCCTGTTATTTGAGATTTGTTAATTGGGGCTTCCTCAAAAAGTAGCGTTTAGGTTGGATGCGAACTTGGATAAGTTCATAA
>CALBPF010000081.1 GCA_937899105.1 uncultured Flammeovirgaceae bacterium
CATTTGAACTCGTTGGTAAACCTGCGTGGAGAGACCAAAGCTCAGTTAGATATAACCTTAGAGATCAAGGACAATCCTAAACCTGCTTATACAGCTACTCTGGTATTCCTGTATCATTTTCAATAACCTTAGATTCTCGGGAATGAGTACGAGGTAATTACTCATTACTTAATCGGTATAAAAAAACAGCGGCTCTTTTTATTAAGACGGGAAATCGGTGAAGCTCACTAAACTCTTCAATGGTATGATCCTTACCACCGCTCAGTCCAAGGCCATCCATAGCCGCATCCACCAGTCCGGATGTGAAAGATACATCGGCTGCACCGGCGTTAATAGGATGAACAGCTTCAACCTTGCCGAAGCCAAGGTCTTCACTTACACTACTATATTGAACAAGTAGTTTTTTATTTTCTTCAGACGGAGCCAGAGGGGGATAGCCCGAATTACTAAAATTCAGCGTTGCTTTAGTTTTGGGGGTAATTCTCGTTGACGATTTGCTGCATAACAGTTTTGGCTCTCTCCAGTTGCTCCAGAGATACGGCGCGTATATCACCTTTGACAAAAGCATCCTTGGCCACCACATTATTCTTTCCTGATGCTGATCCTCCATCACTACCTGAGGTGAAATCCACTGAAGTTCCTGCTAGCATCAACCCAGGATTGAAGGTGAGGAATTCCCTCTTTTGATAGTTGCGTATAGAACTCATTCAAAATCCTTGAGGCCTCGTAGATGCCTCCTGCTCCTACTTTTTCAGAGAAGATTTGTGAAGAATGGGCAGCATTGCCTGTTACTTTTAACTCCCATCCGGGTGATCCTCTTCTTGATACCACTGCTGTGCGGTATTTGCTTTCCCCATTTTCAAAACCATTGGCAATTCCGCACGTTCAGCAGCTTCTACAAGGGCCTGTTTAGACAGTTTAATAGGGCTGCCACTTTTTTCTTCGTCACCAGTAAAAACGATCTCTACATTTAATGTTTCCAGCTTTCCAGCTTCCTTTAAAGCTTTCATAGCATAAAGAACGATGACATCACCACCTTTCATGTCCACGACACCCGGGCCTTTCATAATGGTATAATTTAGCATCACATATTCTTGGTTCGGGCTACCGGTTTCAAAAACCGTGTCCAGGTGGCCAATCAAAAGTAGACGAGGTCCTTTAGCTTTCTATCCCTCGTACGTGGCCACCAAATGCCCAGCTCGTTGAAAGCACTTCTATCGAGCCATTTAGTTTGAAACCCTAACGCATCTTTTGAATACCATCCCTACTTCCCTCACTCCATCCACGTTCATAGTGCCACTATTGATGTTCACTACTTCTTTGAGAAGCTCTATCGCCTCATTATTGCGTTGATCTACTGCTTTGACAATTCTTTTTTCGACAGAGGTAATTTGAGCATCAACAGCTGCAAAACAGCTCAAGACTAGAAGTATTGGTATGATTCGCATGGTGTCAATTTTTGTGCCCTACGAATTACATGAATAATATGGCTTATTCAAATTATTTGGAGAATAGAGCCATCAAGTGAAAGTAGAGATTCGCCATTTTCTTTCAACTTAGAGATGAGACCCACTAACTTTGTGCGCTTAATGTGATTTAGAACATAAACATTTTTCAATGAATCTTTTTTATAGGGAATTGGGCGAAGGCCAACCCCTAATCATTCTGCATGGCCTTTTTGGTGCTTCTGACAACTGGCTTTCTATAGGGAGGATCCTTTCAGAACATTTTAAGGTGTACCTGGTGGACCAACGTAACCATGGAAAATCTCCACATGATGACGAGTTCAGTTACCGAGCTATGGCGGAAGATCTAAAGGAGTTTATTGAACAGCACGACATTGACGATCCGGTAATTTTGGGTCATTCTATGGGGGGGAAAACGGCCATGCAGTTTGTACTGGATAATCAGGATGACTTTGACAAGTTAATTGTTGTGGACATCGGGCCTAAAGCCTATCCTGTACATCATCGTACAATCTTGGACGGTTTGCTTTCGATCAAACTAAGTACATTGGCTTCACGAGGAGAGGCAGATAAGCAATTATCAAAGTATGTTCCTGAAATGGGCGTTCGGCAATTTCTATTGAAGAACCTTGGCCGAGGGCCCAATGGTTTTGAGTGGAAGGTCAACCTACCTGTTATCAATGAAAAGATTGAGATCATTGGTCATGGAACTGAAGGAAGGCTAGTGATTGATAAGGAGGTTCTCTTTATCCGTGGCGCTAACTCCAATTATATTCTGGATGAAGATATCGATCTAATAAAAAATATTTTTCCCACAGCAAAGTTAGAAACCGTTGAAAATGCAGGGCACTGGGTGCATGCTGAGAAATCTCAGGCGGTCTTAGATTTGGTTTTAGCATTTCTATAAATGTTTGATTTACTAGCTTAAATCGTATAATTTATGCGGACTGTTTGCCATTAATTCAATCTAATTTTTCAATTACTACTAGAGAAGGGTTGCCATCTTTTTTGGAGTACATTTCTGCAAATAAAGTGACGTGTTTGTGGTAGCCGACGATATAATGATGATTTAAAAGAACCATGATTTTTTGAAGCTAAACTTCAAATTTAGGCTGAATTTCTTCGGCTTTTCTTTGAGATTTAAATGGGTTAGTGGCATGTAGGTACCCTCCACATGATTTATAAACCTTTATTGCCTCATCTTTTTTCAGATAACCATCCTGCTTTAGCCTAGAATCTAGTTTGTCGATGGTAGATTTAACAGGAACTGGATAAAAATTTGGATTAATTCTCTCTAATTCTTTTGAATATCAATTCAATATTCCAGTCAGTTTTATACTTGCTTCTGACCGATGCGTATACATTTTTACTCGCTATAAGTGTAGAAAACCCAATCAACTCAATTACTTTTCTAAATTGTAAGCAGACAAATTCAACATCTGTGATTTGGTTGCTTGTGGTGTGACTTTGAAATAGAAATCCTTTGATGATCTCTATTCGTCCTTTAATTTCATTAAATGCATATATATATTTTATTAATATTATCTTATTGATGTAGGGCGTCCTTGATAATTGCTTTCTATCTATGAAATCTCATTTCAGCTTCATCC
>CALBPF010000082.1 GCA_937899105.1 uncultured Flammeovirgaceae bacterium
AACACTCAAAACACTCAACAACATGCTCAAACACAGCCTCATTCTTGCTTATCGTAATTTCAAGCGATTCACCAGTTCATTTTTCATTAACCTAATTGGCTTATCAACAGGATTAGCCTGTGCCCTATTCATTTTTTTGTGGGTAAATGACGAGCTGAACATGAATACCTTTCATGAAAAAGATAATCGGCTTTATCAGGTTATGGAGCATCAGCAATATGCGGATCATATCATGACCACTTTTTCAACACCTGGGATATTGGCTGAATCATTGAAAGAGGAAATCCCGGAAATAGAATACGCGGCTACTACTACATGGATCGGCACCAATACGTTGTCCGTGGGCGATAAAAATGTAAATGCCAGGGGATATCACGTAGGTACGGATTTTTTCAACATTTTTTCGTTTGAGCTTACACAAGGTGAAGCTGATTTAGTGCTGGCTGAGAAAACCAATATCGTAATATCAGAAGAATTGGCCTTAAAACTTTTTGATACAACCGATGACGTGATTGGACGGCAGGTTGAATTTCAGCATGATAAAATCTTTCAGGTGGCAGGCGTATTTGCAGGAACTCCTCGAAACTCTTCACTTCAGTTTGAGTATGTAATGTCATTTGAGGAATATAAAGATAATAATAGCTGGGTGTTAAGCTGGGGAAGTAACGGGCCCGGAACGCTCGTCGTGCTGAATGAAGGAGCAAACGCCTCTGATGTAAGTGATAAAATCGCTGACTTTGTTACGAATAAAGGAGAACAGACTAATGTGACCCTTTTCCTTGATAAATACAGTAATCGATATTTAAACGGTCGGTTTGAGAATGGAAAAAGAGCTGGTGGCAGAATTGAATATGTGCGCCTCTTTGGAGCGATAGCTATATTCATCTTGATTATCGCGTGTATTAATTTTATGAATCTTTCTACCGCCAGAGCGTCTAGGAGGGCTAAAGAGGTGGGTATTAAAAAATCGATAGGAGCCAATCAGGGGGCGCTTATTTTTCAGTATCTGTCCGAGTCGATACTGATAGCTTTGTTGTCATTTGGGGTGGCTTTGGTCATTGTGTGGATTGTATTGCCGCAATTCAATTATATTACTGACAAGCAAATTGTAATTGATCTAACTAACCCGCAGATGATTTTCTGGTTTTTGGGTATAACCCTGGTTACAGGTGTTTTGGCGGGGAGCTATCCCGCGCTATACCTGGCCGGATTTAAGCCGGTTAAAGTTTTGAAAGGCGAGGTTAAAGGTTCCATCGGTGAACTCTGGGCTAGAAGAGGGCTGGTTATTTTTCAATTTACCCTATCTATTGTGCTGATTGTGGCGGTGCTGGTTATTTACAAGCAAATTGAATTTGTACAGACTAAGAACATTGGGTACAATAAAGACAATGTAATTTACTTAGATAGCGAGGGTAGAATTGAGGAAAATCTTGAGACCTTTTTAAATGAAGTAAAAACCATACCAGGAGTAGTTAATGCTTCAAGTTCAGGCCATACATTCATGGGGAGAAACAACAACACGAGTGGGTTAAGTTGGGAAGGTAAAAACCCTGATGATAAGATCCTTTTTGAAAATGTTAGGGTCAATCATGAGTTCCTGGAAACTATGGGTGTGGAAATAGTCGAGGGAAGATCATTCTTACGTGATTCACCTTCAGATACCGCAAAAATTATCTTCAATGAAACCGCCATTCGGATTATGGGGTATGAAAAAGAGCCCATTGGAAGGGTGATCAGAATGTGGGATGAGATAGATCTGGAAATAGTTGGAGTGGTCAAAGACTTTCATTTTCAATCACTGCATTCTACTGTACAACCTCTGTTTTTTAGACTCACGCCAGAACAAACCTGGAATGTGATGGTAAGAATAGAAGCAGGAAGAGAGAAAGAAACTCTGGCTTCGTTAACAGATTTTTATAATGAGTTTAATCCTGGGTTTACGTTTGAATACCAGTTTCTCGACGAGCAGTATAGGTCTATGTATGCGGCAGAGCAGCGCGTATCCACACTCTCTAGATATTTTGCTGGTTTTGCCATCATTATTAGCTGCTTAGGGCTTTTTGGTTTGGCAATGTTTACCGCTGAGCGGAGGTTAAAGGAAATTGGCATTCGAAAAGCTCTCGGATCAAGCTCTATCAGCATCATTTACCTGCTTTCTAGTGATTTTACTAAAATGGTCTTACTTTCTATTATAATTGCTCTTCCTCTGAGTTATTATCTAATTGATATCTGGCTCCAACGCTTTGCTTTCAAAATTGATCTCGAAATTTGGTTTTTCGCGTTTTCAGGTGTTGTAGCTTTAGTAATCGCCTGGCTGACGATAGGTTCTCATGCAGTAAGGGCGGCAAATACGAACCCTGCTAGGTGTCTTAGAGATGAGTAGGCCAAATTTCAAATCCCAAAAAAACAAAACTCAGAATAAGCTCCAAATAGTAATGCTCAATGGTGGGTAGTTGAGTGTTGGGATTATTTGACTATTGGATGTTTACACTAAATGGTCAGTATATTGATTTACACCTAGGATACTTTGTAAGGCTTGATATTCCTTATCCTTTAATTGAGGTGAGTTGAATATTGTGGTAGCTTGTTTTAGTTGATCAATTGTTCTGATGCCAACAACGGCCGTTGTCACCGCATCGTGTTGCAGTACATAGTGCAGGGCGGTATGAGTAGGTGATCGTTCGCTGCTTCTTTGGAGAGCGGATTGCAATCTTTCCACCTGGTGGTCGGGCCAATTGAGATAAGAATCAGGGAGTTTGGTAGTTAGTAAACCTTTTGCCAGACTGCCTCTCGCCAGGATGCCAATATTTTTTTCTTGTGCCCAGTTTAGACATTGCTCCTCCGGTCTGCGATCCAGCAGACTGTACTGAAGCATTAGGCTTGAAATTTCACTTTTGTTGACCCAGTGATCTATTACATTGGGCCTTATCGATGAGATACCATAATTCAAGATCTTACCCTGTGATTTCAAGATGTTAAAGGCTTCAAGCGCTTCTTCAAATGGATCGTCTAGAGTACCTCCATGCAATTGATACAAGTCGATGTAATCGGTTTGTAATCTCCGCAGGCTGTCTTCAACGGCTTTTATAATGTAAGTTTTAGTAGGGTTCCAATCCCAGCCGCTGCCGTCAGGCCGCCACTGGTTACCAACTTTTGTAGCGATATAGATGTTCTTTCTGATCGCTCTCAGGGCTTTTCCTACTATAACCTCATTTTGACCCCGGTCATATAAGTCAGCTGTATCAAATAGATTGATTCCACTATCAACAGCTGACCTTAAGAGTGTCTTATTATCATTAGAAACGTCAAGAGACATACACCCAAACGCAACTTGAGATACATTAAGATTGGACTGCCCTAATAGTTTAAATTGCATTTATTCAGTTTGGAGTATATCTACGGGATTAGCATTGGCGGCCTGATAGGTTTGTGAAGCCATGGTTAATGCTCCAATCACAAGCAGTGCGCCTAGTCCCGTAACTACCTCTAAAATACCCACTGTTATGCTATAATACTGCTCCATAGCTAATAAGAAATTAAAGGCAAAGTAACTTAAAGGGATGGCTATTAAGGAGGCGATAAGCATGAGTAGGGCATATTCTTTAGAAAGTAAATAAATGATCTGAGTAATAGAAGCGCCCATAACTTTTCTTACGCCTACTTCTTTGGCTCTTGTTTCCGTACTGTAAACTACCATACCCAACAAGCCTAGACACCCCACAATAATAGCCATCAAACCCATGAAACCATAAATTTTCATAAGATTGGAGCTTGCTTCGAAGGCCTCTTCCAGTTCGTCATCGAAGAAGCCCGCCTTGAATTTATGCTCTGGCTCTATTTCTTTCCAGGTGTTTTCCAGATTAGAGAAAAGCATAAAATGATCTGAGGTGTTGACCTTAAGATTCGCGTATCTAAATTCTGAAGGGTCATATCTAAATACAAAGTTTCGGATAGGAGTGCGTAGTAAATCATAATTAAAGTCTTTAACCACTCCAATTACGGTAGCATCAATTAGGTTAGAAATCCTAAAAGACCTGCCAATAGCATCTCTTGGGTCGTCAAGCTCCAGATTCTTGCAGAAAGTTTCGTTGACAAGTATATGACCGTCTTCATAGGTAGTCTTTTCATCGAAGTTTCTTCCCGCAATCAGCTCAAGCCCAAGATTTGATAAATAGTTTTCGTCAATTGACATTTGACTCATACGAAGAGAATCATCACTGTCAGTTAGGTAAATCCACCTTCTGGGCAAAGTATAAGCGCCAATGATTTCAGATGATAATGAAACTTTACTCACGCCGGATTGTCTTGTGAATTCGTTCTTCAGGAGTATTGGGTCAACGTTATACAGCTCTACATCAAGCAGGTTGTCTTTTTCAAACCCCATATCAAAATTGATGGAATGCCGGGTTTGCTTCATTTGTACTAAAACACCGATAATGAAAAACAAGGATACTGTAAACTGAAAAACAATTAAGACCTTCTTAAAACTCGTTTTCCCAAATAATTTTATTGAATGACCGCTCTTCAGGGCAGTTATAGGCTGGATTTTTGAGAAATAAGTGGCAGGAACCACACCGGCTAAAAAGCCGGTAAACACGGCAAAAACTATGAATAAAAAGGCCATAGGAAGGTCGAAGGTAAAATCAACTGTATTTCCACCGGCCAGCATATCCAGCCAGCTATCCTTGATCATAAAGAAAATACCTACGGAACCTAATAGTGCCAGCAGAGATATGATTACCGTTTCTACAATAAACTGATACCAGATTTGCTTCTTGTAGCCACCTACAACTTTTCTGATACCAATTTCCTTGGCTCGTTTCATTGCCCGGGAAATGGAAATATTGGAATAATTGAAACAAGCTGGAAGCAGGATGAGTAAGGTGAGAACACCAAATCCAATAACCGGAGGTCCTCCAAAGTAAGAACCAATGTCATCATTGTAATTCTTCCACCCCATGACAATTTTACTCATAGGCTGAAGCTGAAAGCTGACTTTTACATCATCTTTATTAACATACTTCGAAGATGATATCTGATTAAGAGCGGCCTGAACTTTATTTAGGTTTGTACGATCAAGCTGCACATATGAATAGTTGTCCCAAAAATTCGTCCATTCTCCGGTAATCCGACCGATTTTCTCATCTCGTTCTAGAGAGGTTGTACTCGGGTATGAGGCAAGAACTTCAAAGGTTAAGTGTGAATTCTTCGGAGGGTCAGCCATAAGGCCGGAAACTGTGTAATCTCCTTTTTCTCCAAAGGAGATTACCTTTCCAATAGGATCCTCACTCCCAAAAAGTTTGACCGCTCCTGATTCTGTGAGAATGATCTGGAAAGGTTGAGCTAAAGCAGCATTAGCATTACCCTTTAATAGATGAAATGAGAAGACTTCGAAAAAAGAAGGTTCGGTATAAAACCCATTAAGTGGGATTACCTTGTTTTCATAATCTGCGTCACCAGATATCCAATTGTTAAACTTGACAGTTTTTCCGGAAATGGAATACTGATTTTTGAGCACATCAAGAATTTCAGGAGGTGCAGAGGCCAGATCATTCACCTGTGTTTTTCTATCTACCGTGGACACCACTCTATAAATGTTGTCGTAGTTCTCATGGAACTTATCGAATTTCAACAGGCTGGTCACGAAACCTAGATATAGAATAGTTATGGACATACCAAAGGCCAGTCCGAGTACATTGATGGTGGTAAAAAACTTGTTTCTGGCGAGACTCCTGGTCGCCACGATGATGTAATTCTTAAGCATACCTAGTGTATTTGAGTTTTTTGCAAATGGATGAATAGAAACTGCCCGTTTTCTTCTTTTTATGGAAGGTGAGAATACGAGACTAAACGACTCTGAGTAGTATTTTAGCTTGGCTTTTGTAACTCCTAGCTTATTTACATTACGATGAAACTCTTCCTCCATATCTCCCAGTAGGTCTTCCAGTAAGAGTTCTTCGCAAATTAAGGCCAGCATCCAGTTGGCGAGTTTAGGAGGTTTGACACTGTTCATTTTGAGAATCCCAGATCTATTTTTGATTCTTTCCAAAGCCCCTCGCGCAATGTTTTAATGGCGTTTAACGCTTCTTTAGCGTCTTGTGTAAGCTCAAAGAACCTTTTACGCCGACCTCCTCTTTCAGCTGTGGCTCCTCCCAGGTGTGAGATAATATAACCCTTATCTTCCAGCCTTGATATAGTGGAATGTAACGCGCCAATACTTATCGTCCTATTTGCACGGGATTCAATCGAATCTTTGATAGCTACGCCATAAGCTTCTGAGCCTAAAGTGGCAATCGTGAGCAGTACAAGTTCTTCAAACTCTCCAATAAATCCTTTCATAAGTCAAGAATACGCAAGACAGAAAAATTAGTTTCTATTTTTAAGAACTAATTGCAATGAATGAGTAAGTCCAACGTCTTTTTTAGGTATTTAGTAAGATACTAGCTCTATACTAATGATCAGTATTATCCAATCATACATATGGATTTGAGAGGGCGTATTAGGTATAAAATAGTTTCTTGTGAGGCATACCCTCAGATGAGGTTCTTTTATGGCAAAAGAGATATATGTTAAGTAAACTTATTTTTCCTTACCCACGTTTCTAGTCATATCCAGCCAAGCTTACAGTATGAACCATAGAATTACTGCAGAAATGCACAAAGAGTTTCCTTTCAGATCGGTACTCAACCTATCCAGTTTGGTGAGATATTGGCAAGAGAATCTTAAGGGTAATAATATATTCAGTGGGTATCCTGCCGACCATATACTTAAAATGATAGAAGCTGCTCCTGAGTTTAGTGAGCCGATAGATGATCTTAATGTATTAGATAATCACAAAGAATTACTTGGACTCTTGATGAGTGCAGTATTTCCCCCCGCGCTTGTGGAATCCGAACTGGCGGGGGCGCTAATCCCATTCGATTTCAAAGGTTTTTACAGTACCCCTGGCTATCAGGAAATCATGCCTTTTGATCATGTCCGTGATGATCTAACTATTAATATTCCGGGGAATAACATGAAAGCAGGCAAGATTGTGCGCGCTTGCCTAATTATACTCAATAAATTCTACGATACAAATATTGAGTTAGACTTGCCTATCCTGGTGACAGTTCCCGATAAGGAAACGGGACTTGATAGTATCTATAAAGTGGAAATTAATACACAGTTTACAGATGTGGTTGTAAACGGAGAATTAGAACCGTTGGACCGCAAGACTATTCAACATCTTCTGGATAACTTATATGATACTGATTTATGGCTACAGCATATTAAACCTGACAATTTTGAGTTTCAGGGCTTCATAATATTTAAACTGGTGGACGTTACTTGCGAGGAGATGTTATCGGCAATAAAATTCTATCTGTTAAGGAAGGATGCGATCACTTGTGAACAAAACTTCGAAGCGATTCAGCAACGTTTAAGATCTATTTTCAAACTTCCTGATATGGGCTTGGGAATAGCCTATTTTGATGAATACAATAACATAATTACCAATTACGGCGCCAGCGAATGGGATAGTTTGATTGTGCCTCATGATGGTGAAGAACTTACGTGTAGCTATTTCAATAAATCCATTTATGAGACAGTTCATGAAACTATGAAGCCTGTAATTGTTGAGAATCTGGAAGAGTTAGATCGCCCAACAGATATAGAAAAGAAAATTTTAGAACAAGGCTATAAGAATATCGCAATAGCGCCCCTGGTATCATCCGGAAAAGTTGTGGGTATGCTGGAACTGGTGACTCCTCGCCCAGGCGGGCTCAACCCGGTGAACGCGGGTAAACTGGAAAATATATTACCAATGTTCACGTCTGCCGTGAGTCGCGTACTGGGAGAAATGCAAAACGAAGTAAGGGCGCTTATACAAAAAGAGTGTACCGCCATACATCCTGCAGTTGAATGGAGGTTCTTAGAGGCTGGCTATGAAATACTCAGAACCAAAAGAAATGGGACAATGGCTACGCTTGATGACATTACTTTCCAGGATGTCCACCCATTTTATGGTTTATCGGATATACGAAATTCGTCTACAGAAAGAAGTAATGCTATCCGTGAAGACCTGATGGAAAATCTTCAGGAAGCGAAAAAGGTAGTTTCTACATTGCTGGAGTATAAGAAAATGCCCATCCTGGATGAGATGAACTTCAGATTAGATCGACAGATAAAAAAAATCTCTTCAGGACTAAATTCAGGTGATGAGTCCGGAGTATTAGCTTTTTTGAAGGACGATATTCATCCCACTTTCATGCACTTTAAACAAAGTGATGAGATGCTCGCACCGCTTGTCGATGAGTATGAGGAGCAATTAGACCCTCACTTAGGTGTAATTTACAAAAAGAGGAGAAATTTTGAGACTAGCTTAATGGCGATAAATGAATCTATATCCTCTTATTTAGATAAAGTAGAAATCCAAGCTCAAGAAATTTTCCCACATTATTTCGAGAAATATAAAACCGACGGTGTGGAATATAATTTGTACCTGGGTCAGTCTTTAGTCAAGGAGAAAAGCTGGAACGATCTTTATCTTCGAAACTTTAGGTTATGGCAACTTATTGTTATGTGCGAGATAGCGGCGAATACGGAAAGACTGAAAAAAGACCTTCCGAAAAAACTTGATATTACTCAACTTGTACTAGTACATACCGATCCGCTTGCGATTCGTTTTAGAAAAGATGAAAATCATTTCGACGTAGACGGTGCATATAATATCAGGTATGAGATTGTCAAGAAACGTATCGATAAGGCATATATCAAGAATACAAATGAGCGACTGACCCAGCCCGGTAAAATAGCTATAGTTTATACAGGCTCAAACGAGGCAAACGAATACCAAAAATACATCACCTATCTACAGTCCATTGGCTATTTAACAGGTTCTGTGGAATATGTTGATTTGGAGGAATTACAAGGAGCTCAAGGTTTAAAAGCAATAAGAGTAGAGGTCGATACAAAGGCAAACGTCAAAGAGTTTGGAAACGAAATGTTAAAAGAAGTGGTGGATACAATTAATGTTTAACTACCTGCCAGCTTTAATACCCAACCCCAAAAAAGATTGGTTTTTTTGTTTTTGGTGTTTAATGGATCTACTCCATAGACACGCATGCCATGGTATATTAACACCAACGCCCAGATTATCACAAAAGTCAATATCCACCAACGGCTTGAGACATCCCTAAAAGCTGTATGTATGAGAAAAGCATTCATGCTCATAAATATCAATACGTGAGCTATGAAGTAATTAAGCTGCTTTAACAGCGTCCTAGTCTTATTATATAAGTCATTGTCCATATCTGAAGCCAATATAGGCATTAACTTTGTTTAGACTCACAAAATCTTAAAGGTTTAAGTAAATTCGAATCTAATTATGAAGTACAAAAACAACGTTCACATGGCGAAATTGTTGGTTTTCTGTTTCACTTTGTTCTTTTCGGGCTTGGTAGGTGCGCAGAGCGTCGAAGAGCTTGATAGAAGAAATGGTTTCAAAGACATAAAAATGACCAGCCAGATCACTGATTATGAAGGGCTTGAATTCAAAAAGGAAATAGACAGTGATATTTTCCCCAAAGTGTATCAGTATGTTCGAAAAAAGGGATTTTACGATACCATTGGAGGTATTAAAGTTTTTGATCTTGAAGTCAATACCTATGATAGCGCTATTTACGAAATTCGGATAGTAACAGAAAAGAACCCCAACCTGTATAAAGCGCTTAAGAAGAATTTTGGTCAACCGGAATATGACTACCGAGGTGATAAATACTATTGGAAGACGGATAATCTTAGGCTTTCCTATGATTCTCATTCAAAAACTAAAATTGAGATGGTCTATTTTTCTTACCTTATGACTGCTAAATTGAAAGAGGACAAAAAGCAGGTTGTAGAGGATATTGCGGACGATTTTTAAGATTTGGAAAACAGACGTAATTGTAATACATTTGTATTACAAACACAACAATGTTAAACGTCAGGCTCAGCAAAGAAATGGAAGAAAAGCTCAATAAGTACAGCGAGCTTAAAGATATGTCCAAAACATCAGTAGTTAAGGAAGCTTTAGCTCAGTACTTTAGCCGAAAAGAGGCTGTTGATTATCCTTATGCCCTGGGTAAGGATCTGTTCGGTCATGAAGGCAGTGGTTCTACAGATAATGCTTCCGGCTACAAATCAAAGCTTAAGAAAAAACTAAGTGAGAAGCATTCTCATTGATGCGGGACCGTTGATCGCCCTATTTGACCGCAGCGATCAATACCATTTAAAATCACTCAGCTTTTTAGAAGATTTTCATGGTCAGCTATGGACCACCTGGCCGGTTATTACTGAAGTGTCACATATGCTGGACTTCAGTATAAAGGTGCAACTCAACTTTTTAGAGTGGATAAAGCGGGGTGGCCTTCAGGTTGTAGATTTAAGTGATCAACATCTATTCAGAATATATGCACTGACAGAAAAATTCAGTGATGTTCCTATGGACCTGGCAGATGCTTCATTGGTAGCAGTATCAGAAACCATAGGGATTTCTGAAATAGCTTCTATTGACTCGGACTTTTACATTTACAGGGATGTACGGAACAAGTATCTAACAAACGTATTTATTTAGCCTTCCTTTTCTTACTAGCTTTAGCTCGGGGGTTAAATTCCAGGCACAGGTCAACCCAATACTCTAAATCATTATCCAGGTCCACCCCTTCGGGCTTAATAAACAGAAACCCTTTCATAGGCCGCCCGGTAAAATCCATTTCTTTGCTACCCCGCCGATTAAGTACTTCGTTATAAACTTCCGGATCTATGCGAGCCATAAGCTGATCCTTTACTACACCAACGCACATTTTATCATCCACCATCACACACAAACCTCCCATCATTTTCTTTTCATTGTAAATCACCTTTCTTCGATTCAAAACGGTTCTTACGCGCTCGGCTAAATATTCATCATAGGCCATTATTGCAATGCTTTGGTCAGAAAATCTTTAACAGGTTTGGCGGTGTGCCAATATTCCATGATCATTTCGGGAAGGTCATCTTCCGTAAAATGCTCGCCACCGATCTTACCCACATAATAGAACGACTTGTTCATAAGGATGGGATATTTCTCAGCGAGATCGGCAAACTCTTTTGGCATCCGTTTGCTCTTCTCACCCTTGACCTCACCAAACTTTTTGACAAAGTCAGATTCGGAAATTAAGGTCATAAAATGCTCAGGATCTTCAGCTATTGCTGATCGGACTTTGGCCAATTGCTGTGTACTGATGCCGTGTGCACCACCGAAAACGTGTATGTCATTGGCGTCCAGGCGAAGGAATACGCCAGGAACACTTTTATCTTTCCTTCCTGCAGAGGAAATTACTGCTCCCATGTGCGTATTGTATGGGGTTTTATCCGCTGAAAAACGTATATCTCGATTGATGCGGGTAACCGCATCCTTGGCCTGAATCTGCACATCGGGGTCTACCGCATTTATCCGTCCTATCATTTCATCGACAAAGCGGTAAAGCGGCTTTTTTACAGAGTTTTCATAGCGCCTGCGGTTTTCATCAAACCACTCTTTGTTATTGTTCTTCTCCAGGTTTTTGAAGAACTGGGTAAAATCCTTTGTAAAATGACTCATACTATTGTTAGATTTTAGTAGTCAGACCACTTTGAATGGCCTGACAACTAATCGATTTTATGCGGGTGAATGAAACGCTATCTTATTTCCCTCGGAATCAATAAACATTCCATAATAGCCTACTTCATCGGAAATTTTTGTTTTTGGTAGAACTACTTTACCGCCCGCCGCTTCTACACGGTCTAACGAATCACTCAAGTCTGAGCCTCCATTGAGGTATACCAGTGCACCTTCCGCGGACGGGGTATAACCTTCCCCTTTTACCAAAGCGCCGCCCACGCCATCCTGGCCGTCATGTAGAAAGCCCATCAAAAAACCACCTATTTCCTGAGTGTGTACTTCCTGACCTAGTACCTTGCCGTAAAATGTACATGCCCTTTCGAGATTGTTCGCTGGTATCTCAAACCAGTTAATTGCATTTGCCATAATTCTAGTGTTGTTTTAAAATGAATTTTTTTTCTAATTCCTATTGATTTATTAGTGGCCACATGTTTAAGTATCGATAATCAAATGTAGTATTTGATTAGACAAAAAAATGATTAAAATTGACTATAAATTATAAGGCTGATATTTCAAAAAAGGCTTTTAATCATTTATAAAGTATCAATTTATTACTTTTTTTCTTTTTAAAATTAGAAGGCTATGTCAAAACGAGCATCTTTAAAGGAGCTTGTACACTCACTTGAAAAGTCGGAAAAACGGTATTTAAGCCTATTTACCAATCTGCAATCAGGGGATAAGCATTACCTGAACCTCTTCAAATCCATTGATAAGGGGTATCCTCAAGATATTGAATTCAATGACTGCTCGGATCTCGCTGTAACCAAGAATTACTTGGGGAAACTGATACTCAAAAGCCTGAAGTCATTCACTGAAGGTAAAACCAAACATTCTGAGCTCCTGCATCTGCTTTTAGAAATTGAAATTCTGTTTCAAAAGGAGCTCTATGACCTATGCCGAACCAAGATCAAAAAAGGGAAGGCCATCGCCATCAAGTATGAAAGCTTTAATCTGCTTCTAGAGTTTCTGCATTGGGAGAAAAGAGTGGTCAACTCGCTTCCAAAGTCAAGTAATAGACAAGCTGTTGGTGAGGTAGTCCGAAAAGAAGGGGAAGTTTTGGAAATGCTTAACAACCTTTATCAATACAGTACTTTTGTGGAGGAGCTGATGACTTCCGACCTGCTTGATTTAGAAAAAATGAAGGCTTACCTGGACCATCGGCTTATAAAAGATGCTTCTGAAGCAAAGTCTTTTGCAGCGCTTATTCTCTTCTATCATCTTAAGTATATTTTGTTTACAGTCACTAACAATG
>CALBPF010000083.1 GCA_937899105.1 uncultured Flammeovirgaceae bacterium
GTTTATACAAAAGGCTATTCGATTATTCAAACCAAATAAAGAACCGAAGCCAGCTTGCTCTAATAGTAGGCCTTATTCTAGGTATTACTCCTATCATAGCATTGCCCTATGCCAACAATGATAAGTTAGACGTTTATGTCCTGATAAACAGGGGTCTCTTTGTATTGACTATCGAGTCCATTGCTTTTTACTTCTTTAATCTCTATCGGTCTTCACTAGATAGTATTAAGTACTACCAAAATGAACTTTCCAATATCGATCTAAAAATGGTTTCCGTACTCAATGCCATTGAAAATAAGGACGACAAACTTTTGAAAAAAATAGCGAATAAATTCATTGATGAGGAAAGGCATATATTGAACGATCTACACAAAAATCCTGTCGATATAAGTGCTTTTGATCAACTCAATAAAATGCTCGATAGAATAGCATTAATCTCTAAAAACCCCAAGTAAAAAATCAGTTTGCCGTATTAAAAAAGCTCTACATTTCTACAAGACTTTCCATTATTTCAAACCATTCCAATATTCAAACACTTTATTCTATTAGCACGGTTAAAACGGCGATAAGTAACGTCAAAAAAGCATTTTTTCTAAATGTTCTCTTAACTGATCTGTATTTTTATAAGACTTACCTCTATACTTAACCACTAAATATCCAATACAAACGGGCTCCACAGAATCTTTTTCAATGATATCAATTGTTATTCTGGTATCAGGTTTAGGATTATAATTTTCATCGATCTCCTCAAGTTTAGACAATAGTAATTTTAACTTATCTATTTCTTCAACATCAACATCGTCTTTGGTTTTGACCGAGGTTTTAAAGTATTCTGATAGTTTTTCGCATTCGACTCTAATGGGAGTCATTAACGATAAATCCACATAACTAAAAATCACTTTTTCCGTGGTATCCATTTTGGAAGTGGTACTGCACCCCAAAAAACCAAAGAAAATTAATACTGTAAGTCTATTTTTTATCTTTTTCATCTTTTGGTGTAACTGCATATTTTGGACTAGTAGTCGTTGGGCCCGCTGTTGGGTATAAAGAACCCTCATGATTGGTCCTTGTTACTTCTCCTGGCTTGATTTCTCCCAACTTAAGCGCTGTATTTTGTTCTGAACCGGTAATAACTCTTTTTTCTTCTTTATTTCCATAATCAGGATCAGGAGCTCGGTCTGCATTTTGTTGATCTGGGTTTTCCTCACTCTGTACGGCATGGTCAAATTCATGATTTAACACAGTTGTTGGTGACATCTCAACAAAATTATCTGTCAATACACCCATGTCTGAATCCCAAGAAACCTTATTAGTTTTTGGATCAAAAGAACTTCCGCCTTCTGTTTCTTCCACAGTAAATACAGTTTCGGATGATTCTAGTTTATTAACAAGTTCATCAGCTCCTTTTTCCGATAAATAATCTCTTGCCGATTGATAGTCAGCTTTGAACTCATCTGATCCAATAACCCTAACCGTATCCCCCAAAGGATCAATATAAAAGTTCGGCCTATTTCCAAAACCCACATACGGGCTTTCCCTCTCTGAGGTTTTCGGGTCGATCTGTAGCCAGCGACCAACCATCGGGTCATACTCACGGAAGTGCGCCATGTCCCAACCTAAGTCAAGGTCGATAATGCGTTCAATCCCGTTAAATTTATGACGATTGTCCCTGGCCGTGATGCGCTGATAGTCTTTGAACGTAGATCCAAACGGTCTGTAGTCTTGCTTTTGGATGATGGGGTGCTCATTGACGGTCACTTCCAGGTCATCAAAGTACACTTCCGTAAGCTGATCGCTTTCATTGGACAGGTACACGACTATATAGCCATTCCCAGGCGCTTCATACGGCTGGTCTAACGCTAAGATCGCCTGGCTGTTACTGCTGGCACTCGTGATCTGTTTAAACGCAAAATGGTCGGTGGCAATCGAGCCGGTCACCTCATTCGGCAGGAACAATACGTTGATAAATGCCATCGGCTCGGTACTGCTGGCATTCGCATTAATGAGGTTAGTTACTGTCCCGTTGGTACCGTACCCACTATTGATCGCCCCTTCGTAGTTATTGGTTCCCGTACTTCCTGTGATCGCTGCAATCACTAAATTACCTAGGGCCGCTGCCGGGTTGTTTGTACCCGTTGGGGCTAAGTATTTCGCATAGACCGAGGCATCAATTTTATCCCCTGTACCTACCGGGATCGTCAGCACAGAACCCACCACACCATTGGTCGCGCCATTTAAGAGTTGTACTTTATTATGGTTGAACGATTCATTGCCTGCATCCACACGGTCATGCACATCAGCGGTGATCACATGTTGAAGGTTATCAAAGAGGGCTTCATCATCCGGGTCAGCAACATTACTTTCATAGTTGAGTGTAAAGTCAATGGTTTTGGGCTTAGTGGTAAACATTACCCTTGTGTTGCCTACGTTGTCCACCAGTTGATATTCGTAGGAATAGGAGCCGTCCAATTCAGGTACGATACGCCCTTCCTCGTGAAAGATAAAAGCCAGCTGGTCATCCTCATAAACAAACTCACCCACGTAGTCGGTGCGTTTTATCAATGTACTGGTAGGATCGTATACCTCCTGGGCCAGTTTGATGCCATCGGCATCATAGATCATTTTCAGTTGGCTACCGTCATCTTTTGTAACGACCTGCTGACGGTTGAGATGATTGTAGGCAATGGACTGTATTTGCTTGTTCTTATCCACGGTAACATTGCCATTATCATCATAATCATAATCCGGGTTGGCCAGCGTACCAGCATGGCCGTTGATGAACCCTTCCGCTTCAGTGATCAGGTCTTCCACGGTTTGCAACTGGTTGCCTTTATCACCATAGTTGTACGTGAGCTGATCAATAGCCCCGGCCTTTCCATTTCTGTTCAACGCTGTTAAATTTCCATGAAGGTCATACGCATACGTATTGTTGTAAGCCCCCGCAGGATTGGCAAACACACCGGCCGTACCGGTATAATAATTTGAGGATGTCAAACGGTTCATCGGGTCATAAGCATAGGCGTAGGCTTGTGTTTCACCTTCCCCGAAAGATTGCCATTTCATGGCGGAGATATTCCCGTTATACTGCTCATCCGCAGTGAGCCCCGTAAGGGCATTGTTATAACCGAGTTCCATCCCGAAGTAATCCCCTTCACCATCGGACAGGTCACTGTCATTAACTCTCGTCAACCACCCCCTAATGTTGTACCGATAATCAATACTCTGCGCAAACGTGCTTCCCTCATCTTCAGAATGCAGGTTCTTTTCAATGAGTTCACCCAGTTCGTTGTA
>CALBPF010000084.1 GCA_937899105.1 uncultured Flammeovirgaceae bacterium
TACTAGAATATATGTGGATGTCCCTCGGGTCAGGAGCGCAAAAAACGGCATTTTCAGTAGTATAAAATGTTTTACGTGACTGGTTCTAAGTTAACCGTCTATCTCAACTCAGGTTGTTGGTCCGTTAAAACTTTTGAAATAATAATAGAATCGATCACACCTAAAAGACTCTTTTGTTATGAGTAGAAGATATACGAAAGCTGATCTTGAAGAAATTGTTTATACTCAATTAGAAAATTTAAATGCAATGCACGATCTGCTAAGAATCATGAAGCATCAAAATGAATTGCTAGAAAACGCAAATCGAAAGCTTAAAGATGAGATGTCGGACTTTAAGAAGAAGCAATATCCTGTTGGAAAAAGGAGGTTATTATGAATTTGAAAAGTAAGTACCCCTTAAAGTACCCCGATGAATGCTAATGTCGACTGTAAATTCAACTTTAGTGTCGTTTGATTGGGCGTTGAACTTACAGTCGTTTGAGACTGAGAAAGTTTAACAACCTTTCAAATGGAATTTAAGCAGTGTTATCGTTTCGTCAAAATATGGGGAAGCAGCAAATGGGCTTAATACCGCTTCGCACTGTCATAAAATGCTTAGAAAAACAGGTGTATCAACTGTTTTTTGGCAGCCAAACTAATGGAGAGCACTCTTTCAGCTTGACTTTGTGGCCGGTTTCGTGTAACTTCAATTTCAAGTTTTAATAAACGTATTTACGTTTTGTAAAGACTACTTTCAACGCCCATAGCGATAAAACTTGCGCCTTACAGGCACACCCAAAGTCTACCTTTCCCATTGCTCGAACTACATTTTTTTATCGAAGAGGAAAAAGTCACCTCGCCCATATTTATATGAACGACTATCGCACAGCTATGATGAGTGGGGATTAGAAAGCGCTAACCTCTCGTCTCGCACATAGCCACGCTTTATTTCAAATATATTACTTGTGGCGGACTTTCCAATTCCCACCAAAATAACCTGACCAATGAAACCCCATTCATTCATCAGCGTTTGTGAGCATCTTTTCACAATTTGATTATCTCTAGTTGAGCATAAACCTCTTCCGCATCAAATTTAGAAGCAATACCAGTTCTATTTCCATCGTAGTTACCCTTTTCTGTTCTCTGCTCAAGTCTAAAAGCTTTCTCGAATTTAAGTTCTACTAATCCAGACAATAAACTTTTCCCAGTAGATCTATCGGAACTACCAATTGCTGCTGAATATGCATTTGTTCCAACGATTTCAGGTGTATTATCGGTCAAATTGAATAAGCGAATTCTGTTAGATCCATTATTGTATGTTTCTGCTACCCCTTTTATCCAATATTTTCCCTTAGGCAACAAGAATGTATGATTAGCTGGATTGAATTTTAAGAAGTTCGGGCTTTTGTTTCCTTCAATCGTGTTGAGTTTTCTGATGCGCCATATGTCGCCTGATAGCCCACCTCCATGTTGCCCTGTGGGTTGTACTTCTTTGATAATGGCAATTCCAATGGACTGCTTTATAGTTTTAATTGATGGATCAGCTGAGACATTTTTTGCTTCATCATTTATTCTTTCAGCAAGCACTTTATTTATAGAATCAATTCTGCTTATCTCTTTTTGAATTTTTAGGACCTCATCAGTTACAGTCTTAGAGTTCTTATTGCCAAAGAATTCTAAGTATCCTAAAAATACTGAAATCAATGCACCTGTCAACATAAACAGTATTCCTACATTTATTAATCGATCATTTGGCTTCTCTTTTTTCTGTTCTTCAGAAAAGTATTTATAGGCCAAATACATAAATATAAAACCCAGTCCAATTGCACCGAAATTAAGAATATTTGTTAGAGGTTCGTTCATAAGCAATAATTGATGCTAACGTTTTGGCTATGCGTAGTGCGGGATTTCAAAGCATGAACCTTTCGAGTTGCACTAACGGTAGCCAAAGCTGTGTCTTTGGGTTTAAATTTACTCATTAAACGTCAAAGCGCAGCTTTGGCGGGCTATGAAATACCTACCATTCCTTCACCGCAGAACCCCGAATTACGTATAGCTCTTGTTGGGCGCAGTTATTCTTCTTTCTGTTCTTTGTGGAGCGTTATTATTAGCTTGTTGTGTTGCTGTTCGATTTGGACTTGTTCACCTTCTTTGAATCCCAATTTTTCCAACCATCTGCCTTCAAGCCTGATTTCAGGAACAGTTGTATTGTCCCACCTGCGGTAGCGAAACTTACTGTGTATTTTCAATTTCCTGAATCGATTCATTTGTCATATAAATATACGACAAAGCTATGGAGAGAAATCAATTTGTCAAACTTTAATGTGACAAAAATGTCGTATAATAAGATGACATTTGGGTTGTGACTAAAGAGCAGCTTAAAAAGAAAATCGGTCAGCGTATTGTTGAGCTAAGAACCAAGAAGGGGTGGAGTCAATCCGACTTGGCAAGGGCTTGTAATAAAGACAGGCAAGCAATGGAGAAGTTGGAGAATGGGAAAGTGAATCCTACGCTTTATTCGTTGCTCGAGATTTCTAAGGCTCTAGAAGTTCCCTTAAAGAAGTTGGTTGATTTCTAAAAAGGTAAATCGTCCCAATCCTCTTCAACTTCTTTTTCCTCAATTTTTGGTTTTTCAATAGTCTCTAAAAACCGGATAACATTAGAAATGTCGTTGAAGATAAGGATGCTCTCATTGTAATTCAGTATTGGATTGTCGTGAGCAAAGCTTTTGTTATTTCTAACATCATTAAAAGCCTCCAAGACTGAGATAGAAGATTTGAGAATTCGTTTGGTCATTTCTGACTCAATAATTCCCTTTTTGTCAATTGCCTTTATATATCCTCCAAACAGACTATGAAGCGGTGTGTCTTTGTCATAGGTTATTTCGTGGTTATCGCAAAGCTGACGGATATACTTTATTGTAAATGTATGAAGACGGTCAAGCGCCTGTTCAGGCTCATTCTTTTCTATATTTTCCCTTATTGCTTCGGCTAAAACACTAAAATCCTTTTCATCAGAATTTGGAGTTAGAGCATCAATATTCTCAACTGGGTTATCTGATTTTAAAGCTTGAACTATTTTTTGACACTCTTCAAACAGCATTTCATCTGTCTTGTCGTGTTCTATTTCCTGCATTTGGACTTTATGCAACCAATACTCAAGAAGCTTTTCTAATAACTTTCCGATGTTGTAGTTGCTTTCTACAAGCCAATACCCCCTTAGTCTATTGGCCTTAGACCCTGAGCCGTGATTGTATTTTTCATCGTAGATGTCAACCTTTATAGAGTCGGCTATGTATTCTTGTAAAGTTCGGTCCGAAAAATCTAGTACATATCCTGTTCCCATTCCTATTAGTTTTTCAAACTTGCTTTTCTCTATGTAACTGAATTTCATCTTCTACTTTAATTGCGTCTAACACGATGAATAAACTATTGCTTTTTAGTGTCTTCATCGTCAAGTAAGTCACCAAATGCCCGTTTTAGTGCATCTGATTTATTCTTTTCAGCTTGATCAACCTTATCCGAAATCGCATTTAAAACTTCTGAATCAGTCATTTTACAGAAGGCATTTTTGGTGGCTTGAGAGAGCGATAAGAGAACTAATGTCGATACTCCCAATGCTATTGGATTACTTATGCCCATTGTAGTAACAAGGGATGATGAAACCGCAATAACAAATGCTTTTGGGTAGGACTTATAGTCTTTAAGGAGGTTCTTATACTTCTTATCCTTTTCACAAATGATTGTTCTGATCAATTAAAATCTGCTTCAAGAATTCTTTACCCCACTGATACGATTTCTCAGGTAATCTTAGCTGATAATCTCTGTCATCTGGGAGGTTGTACCGTTGAATTAAGAGATCTTTATCATTTTGAATTGTACCAATCAATTCAATCGTCCCTTTGAGTTCAACCTCTTCCTCGTTTATCAATGCATAAGAATAGGTATAGAGCCATTCGGCTATCGAACTTTCAAGTTCACCTTTAGTTTCATACAAGGAATCCCTTGCTAAGGATACGGCTGAATATGCCTCTTCTTTATCTAATTCATACATGGTATCTTAAATTGCGCCCAACGCCTAGATATGGCGCTGTGGCCTCCGAGCTTAATTAATTCCGATAAAAGTAGCTTATCTGCCGGTGCATTTAAAGTATCAGATGGGAACTGCGCCTTGAAGATTAAAAACTCCCACGAGCAGAAGATGGTAGAAAGCACTTCAATTTCTTGGCGGCAGATAAGCGGGATGTTTAGCAGACTCTTGGCAGATGGCTAAGTAAGGCCATGCGCCATCATCGTTTGTTACCTGTTCGCCTTTTTACGGTTAGCTTTCAATTTTTTGAGGTGTTCAGCCAAATATGCACGCTCCTCAGTTAATGACATGTTCATGATGTCATGGCTAACCTGATCACGAATTTCTCTCATTCGTTCGCCCATCGTTTGTGTTCTAGTTGTTGTCTTCATCTCTAAAAATTTCGTTCGGTGTTCGGATTTCAGTCATCTGATATCCTTCCCTAAAGTTAATGGAATTATATCCTCTTATACGTTCAAGGTTCACAATATGCTTAAAGTTCCAGCTTGCAAGTACGTCCGCTTTGTAAATGGTAGCCAATGCAATATGTTGGCAGTCAGCCATGCTTGTTCGTCCAACTACGTTCTCAGAAATGTATAGCTCAGCCAGTTGTTTAGATTCATCTGTGAGTTCAACTCGCTCAATATTGGAAAGCGATTCAAAGAGTTCAACGATATGATCAGGAGCCTTGTAAATTTCAAGTTCGAGAATTTCAGAGACTAAAATCGTGACATTCTGTGAGTTCAGAGTCTTGAAAAAGTTCTTGGTTGGTTCATCAAATTCTTTGTCAAAATATCCTCCAAATACTGAGGTGTCGATGTAAACTCGTCTGATCATGCTCAAAGTTCGCTAATTGCATAAGACTTGGCAAGTAGCACTGGTGACAGGTAACACTTAACTAAAATGAGTATGCCCCCAGTTGCTAGAAGCAATGAAGTTTCCAGTTTCCACTGTCATGGTGATAATCTCAGTTCGCATATTCATTTTAGTGTATGTTATCTCCATTATTAATTATGTTCTCAGTTTTTTAGTACTTTACAAACACTTACTTTTTCCCCTAGTTTAGATTGTAATACAATCACATATATTCCAATTGGGACGTTGGAAAGATCAATAATTTGTTCATTACCAATATCAAATAAGTTACCTTTTATGTCATAAAGCAAATAATTCAGTGTTTCCTTTGATTCAATAAAAATGAGCTCCGAAGTGGGATTAGGATAAACATTTAAATCTAAATCGACATTATTGATGGATAAAATTTCCTGCGGTAAATTAACTACCCACTCTTGTGAAGAATATCCGTCTTCAGCAATGACCCTATAAGTAACAGGTTCTGAAAAGTCCACCACTGAAATTCCAGATTCTTGCTCAATATCATTGACATAAGCTGAAGCTCCTTTAGATAAAGTGAATTCAGGAGTTGCATTTCGAATATTGGATGTTATTTCCAAACTGATTGTGTGATTTAAAGAATCAATAAGTTCACTTGATTCAAAATCCTCTAAATCAAATGTCAAGAAATCGGTACTAATATTTGGATTACCAAAAAGATAAGCGTTCTGACCTCTGACTGCACCAACTACTAAATAATCGTCATAAAGACCTAAAGAAGTTCCAAACTGTTCTCTTGTATTATTTTTTGGAACAATTTTCTCTTGAAAAGACCAGTCTTCATTTTCGTTTTTTTCGTAAATAAATACTGAACCAAACTGACTATTGTCTAAGCTGGATCCAATAAACAGTGTTTTATTTTTAGTTTTTAAATCAGAGATATGAAACTCCGAATCAGCAATGATTTGTTTTTGAATCCATGTTGATCCGATTTTACCAAAGTAGTAAAGATTGTCGGGTAAGGTAGTCGCCCCTTCTCTTTTATTATTGCTTATTATGATGTCTTCATCATTAATAGTGACATTTTCTCCGAAAAAATTTTCATTAGTAATTCCAGAAGAGACTAAAGTTTGTACGTAGTTCCATATTTCATTAGAGTTCTTATTATAAATCAGAACTTTTCCAATAGTATTAGTATTTAAGTCACTATCATATGATTGGTGAGCACCAATCACTAGAAGTTCTTCCGCTATAGCAATTGAATTACCAAGTGCACGAATAGATTCATCTTCAGGTTCAATTCTCTGAATTTGAATCCATTCTGAGTCTTGGTGCTTATAAATGTAAACAGCGCCTATGCCCACTCCTGTAAATTCAAATGGAGCACTAACTGCCAAAAAAGGATAATTTAGTGCAATTTCTTGTCCATAATTTTCAGCAGAGTTATCAAGAGCTCCAGTTAAGATTTGATTTTCTACCCATTCATTTTGTTCGTTCATTTGAAATACATGAACCTTTCCTGTGCCAACCAATCTGTTATCCTCAATTCTATTATTAGTAGCCCCAATGACTAAGAAATTACCATCAATTGCAATACTTCTTCCGAATCTCCCATCAACCTCTCTGGTACTTGCTGTTAATTTTTGAAATTGTTGAAAATCCCCTTCATTATTATTTCTAAAGACATACACTGCACCCGAATTACTTATCTCATTTTCATTATTGCTATCAAAACTGTCATTTAAGGCTCCGACAGTGATAAATTCATCATGTATGTTTATTGTAATCCCAAAAGCAGAATTCTGATTTTCAAAATCGGAATTGACTTTTAATATTTCAGGATAATGCTGTCCAAAAGATGTCGTGGAAATCGTTATTAATGTTGCTATTATAAATAGAGTTAATTGCTGTTTTCTGCTTCTATTAGTCATTTAAAGTTCTGTATTTATTGGAGATAACGTGTTTGTATATGAAAAGTAGCAGATTTATATATACTAATTTTCAGTTTAAAACAATTATAGCAGAAAAGAACTAAACTTTAAGTTTTGCTCTTAACTGCTATTTTTTATATACGTTGTTGGCAACTGGCTTTTAATTATTCAGTCGGCATTTTTGTCGTCACGTAAATTAGTCCATCATATTTGTCAGATATAAATTCCTTTATTGCGCTATATTCTGTTTTTGTTGCCAACGTTTAGTATTAAATTAATTGTCAGTTAAAACGCACTTACTTTCAATTCATAAGTTACTCGATTAACATCTAAACCGCTATTATTATTTAACATTGTTTAACTCTGTTATTTTTTACGAATGTAGGTTTTATCGATATTGTTTTCTTTTTGTTGTACTCTATAACTCTTTACAGAACCATCGTCATTTAAGTTAAACGTGAAACTAACTTCTGGTCTGAAACCAATAATGACAAATTTAGTCTTTGAAATTGGTTTTAATTCATACTGACCGCTATCCCACAGTCTTCCAAATTCAAATGTAATTTCAGTTTCTCGTCCGTTCCAAATATAAGTTCCTATATATTTTTTAAGTACTTCTTCAGGCAATGAAAACGGTATTTCGATTGGTTGTTCATATAAAATCTTACGCACATATTTAGCTGGACTTGTTGTGATTTTATTTTCGATGTTTATAAGTTGAATAATTGTTTTATCAGTATCTATATGTCTTTCAATAATCGTCAAATAACCAGCCCAACGACCTGTATGCAGCACTCTTTTACCATATAGACTATCATTTCTAACGAACCAGCCAAATCCATAACCAGTTTCTTCCTTATTTTCTGTTGGATAGGACGAGAAAATTAATTTTTTGTCATCAGCATTTATAAGTTCGTTGCCATAAAGTACCCTGTCCCACTTAAATAAATCGTGTAGGTTTGAATTTACCATCCCATCACCAACAATTCCATCTAAGAAAACGACATAATCTTCCTCAGGTGAGTCATCCGGTACTATATTTCGCTTTAAGCTATCTGAATAAATATATGCTTGTGCATAATTATCTATTTTCTTTGGATTATATCTTCTCCTATACACAAAGCTATTGTCCATTTCAAGTGGTTCGAATATCTTTTCTTTCAAATAGTCTCCAAATGATTGTCCGCTAACTCTCTCGATGATAGTACCAAGTAACAAATATCCTGTATTACTGTAACTATATTTTTGATTCGGCTCAAAATCCTTCTCTGGTTTTAGTTTTGCAAAAATTTCAATCACATCCTCATTTGTAGCTATTTTAGATTTGTCCCAGTTCGTATCCATTATACTCATATAATCAGGCAATCCGCCAGTGTGTACTAATAGGTTTTTTATGGTAATACCTTTGTAAAATTTAAGCTCTGGGACGTATTTATCAATTGAATCATTGTAGGAGAGCCTTCCTTCCTTTTGAAGTTGTACGATTCCCATCGCGGTAAATTGTTTTGAGACAGATGCTAATTCAAAAGAAGTCTCAATATTCAAATTCTCATTGTTCTCTTCATTGGCAATACCATAGCTTTTTTGAAATATGATTTTACCTTTTTCTGCTACGAGTATATTACCATTGAATTCGTTTCTTTCAAAATGAGCTGAATAAACGGAATCTAATCGTTGTGTTTTAGCATTTTCTACGACTTCAAACTTATTATCCGTAGTTATTTTTGTGTTGTCCTTATTCTTACAGGCTACTACTACAAATAGTGCAGTTAAGAGAATAATCAATTTTTTCATTTTTAGATGGTTTTATTGTTTTTTGATTTACTGAATAGTTCATTGGATAATGGTGTTGAAAACTACTCTTTCTTCAATATATCGCGTATAATCTTAAGGTGATGTTCCGTATGAATAGTAAGA
>CALBPF010000085.1 GCA_937899105.1 uncultured Flammeovirgaceae bacterium
TACGCTAAAGGTTATGCGCCGACAGCAAATGGGAATTATCAGAGTAAGGAGGCTCAGGAATTGTATTCGGAGTTAACCAAAAAATATGCAGGTGATCTGAACAATAACAATACGTGGCGGAAATTAAGAAATGAAATGAAGCGTGCAGGTGTTCGTAAGTCGGTTGAGGCTATAGAGGTTCCGGATGATGCATACACAGATGGCGCGATTACATTGGAAAGCATCCGTCAAATGGAGAAATTGAGCAAAATGAAGAAGCCCTTCTTCATCGCTATCGGTTTTCATAAACCACACCTGCCTTTTGTGGCTCCCAAAAAGTACTGGGACTTATATGACCGGGAGGAAATTGGGCTTGCAGCATATCAAAAAAAAGCTGAAGGGGCTCCCTCTTATGCTTACCACAAATTTCCTGAGTTAAAGAATTATTCAGATATCCCTCCAAACCTGACTCCTGAAGGTAGAGTCAAGGAGGACAAGCAAAAGGAATTGGTTCATGGTTATTATGCGGCCGTTTCATATATAGATGCTCAAGTAGGAAAAGTATTAGACTACTTGGAAGCATCGGGATTAAAAGCAAACACTTCTATTGTATTGGTCGGCGACCATGGTTGGCATTTAGGTGATCACGGTTTGTGGAATAAGCATTCGAACTACGAACAAGCCACGCGTACCCCTTTGATGATCTATACGCCTGATAACAGCATGCCAAGGCAAATTTCATCTCCGGTAGAACTGATTGATATTTTTCCAAGTCTTTGCGATTTGAGTGGGTTGAAAATCCCTAACAGTCTTCAGGGTATGAGTCTTTTTAAGGTGATGAAAGGCGATATAGATGAAATAAAAAAAGTGGCCCTAAGTCAATCTCCCCGAAATGGGAACCGAATGGGGTATGCAGTGAGACGTGACCGCTACCGATATATTATGTGGTATTTCGGTGACTATACGGATAGGGAAAATTTTGATGATTCACGGATCCTTGCTGAGGAACTTTATGATTATGCTGCTGATCCATTGGAAAAGGTAAGCCTTCAAGATCAACAAGAATATGATCAAATTAAGGATAAATTAAAGCAACAACTGATTTCGGTTGTTTGGTAGAAAAGAGTCCGTTATCAAGAGCTTGAACAACAGAAATTTTTAAGAAATGTGATAGATTATATGTTCATTAAACTTTCTATTCTTTTATATGTCTAACAAACCAATTATGAGATGTACCCAATTACAAGTTCAGCATTTGTTACTTCGGGCGGGTTTTGGAGATAGCTGCGAAAAGGTAAAACAATATACCGGTAGTAAACCGGCCCAGATTTTCGAAAGCGAATTGAAAAGTTGTGCTACTTTCCGAGAGGTACATGTGGATATGGATTTCACCAATCCTTATACAAACAATCAAATGAACCAGGTCGATCGTCAGATGATGGCTCAAAAGGGTAGGAATGCGGTGAAAGAGCTAAATACCCTTTGGATAAAGGAGATGGTTTCTGCTAGCTCAGGACTTAGAGAAAAAATGGCCTTTTTCTGGCACGACCACTTTGCATGCAGATCTCAGAACCCCATTTTTATGCAAGGCTATTTAGATGTAATTAGGGGGCAGGCTTTGGGAAATTTTGGTGATCTTCTACGTGCCGTGTCCAAGTCCCCCGCGATGCTCCAATACCTCAATAATCAGCAGAATAAAAAAACCGCTCCAAATGAGAATTTTGCCCGGGAGGTGATGGAGCTTTTTACGCTTGGCCGAGATCAGGGGTATACGGAAAAAGATATTTCTGAAGCGGCGCGTGCTTTTACCGGTTGGGGATTCAGGAAAGGTGTGTTTATGGAACGGCCTTATTTTCATGACGATGGCATAAAAACCATCATGGGCAAATCCGGTAATTTCAATGGCGATGATGTACTGAATCTGTTACTTGAAAATAAGCGGACTGCCAAGTATATCGCAGAGAAATGGGTACGATATTTTGTTCATCCATCCGGTAATACTAAGCTGGAAATAAAGGTTGCGGATGAGCTTTATAGCACTAATTACGATATTAAGCGTGGTTTGCAGATCATGTTTATGTCTGAGGTATTTTATGCAAAGAAAAATATCGGTGTCCGCATAAAGTCACCGATTGAGCTGATTGTAAGTGTACAGCGGCAACTACACGTTCAAATAGAAGATCAGAACAGCTTGATCTTTTTGCAGCGAATGTTGGGTCAGATATTATTCGATCCTCCTAACGTTTCGGGCTGGCCCGATGGAAAAGATTGGGTAGATAGTGCCACACTCATGTTTCGCATGAACTTGCCTAAACTCATATTCCGGGCCGCATTGATCCAAAGTGAGCTTGCTGGTTCTTTTGATGATAATGACAAGTTCAAGATGGCAGGTAAATTAAAGAAGTTAAGATCGAATATTGATTTTGATCGACTATCTGATGAATTTGAAGATTTAGACCAATTGAATAGCTATCTATTACAAGTCAATTCCATCAGCAAGACAACCGGTAATTCGTTGATTGACCAAATCGTGGATATAACCTCTAAACCAGAGTTTCAGCTATGTTGAATGATAAGATCAAACGACGCGATTTTCTTAAGAAGTCATCGGTCATTACTTCCGGATCGTTGTTACTACCCAGTTTTCTACGTGCACAGAGTGTCGCAAATCGCACTGGTAGACAGCTTGTTGTGATCCAACTATCCGGAGGAAACGACGGACTCAGCACGGTTATCCCGTTTATAGACGATGAACTTCACCGAGCTCGACCTACGCTGGCCCCAGGAAAAAGTGACGTATTAAGAATTTCGGATGAGGTAGGATTGAATTTTAGCATGAAAGGCTTTAAGGAGCTTTTCGATAATGGTGATGTCTGTATTTTGAACAGCGTCGGATACCCGAAACCTAACCGATCACACTTTCGTGCGATGGATATCTGGCAAAGCGGCAGCGATGCCAACGAATATTGGTCTTCAGGATGGCTGGGAAGGTACTTGGATAACGAATGTGAAAACCCGGATCAGCTTACAGCTATTGAAATGGGAAATGTACTTAGCCTGGCGATGAAAGGAAAGAAGTTGAAGGGGTTACCGGTTACCAATGTTAATCAGTTTTACAGCTCTGCGAAACAAATCAAGGTTTCCAGTAATACTCATGAGCATGAAATGGCTTCTTTTTTGTACAAAACCATAGGAAACAAGTAAGGTTTTTCGATCCAAAAAGACGTACCCTCAAAATGCATTCGCAAATCAACTAAAGGAGGTAGCAGAAATGATTATCTCAGGAGTGGAATCACCGATTTATTACGTGAGCCTGGGTGGGTTCGATACTCATAATAGACAGCAGCAGCGACAAGAACGGCTGTTGAATATGTATAGTGACAGTCTGAAAGTTTTTGTAGATGATTTGAAACAAAATGATCGATGGAATGACACGCTAGTCATGACCTTCTCAGAGTTTGGCAGACGCGTCAAGCAAAATGGTAGTGATGGTACTGACCATGGCAAGGCTAATAACCTCTTTATTCTGGGAGGTCAACTAAAGACCAAGGGTTTATACAACGAAATGCCAGATCTAATGAATCTGGATGATGGAGATGTGAGGTATAGTATCGACTTCAGGCAGGTTTACAGCAGCATACTAAGTAACTGGCTTGAGGCAGATGCTTCTAATATTATGGGAAGGAGCTTTCAAAAGCTCGGTTTTATTTGAGAAAAGCTCCGGGTTTAGACACACCTTTGGGCTATCCCAATAACTAATATAAAGAATCTTGCTATGCGTATTTTTTTGTTCAAAAGGGGTTTTCCTTTACCTAATTATTTGTAATGCGCCAGGGTTATTTGTTTGCTTTACTCTTAATTCTCTTAGGTTTTCTCGGTAAAAGCCAATCGGTATATTATCCTTTGTCAGATTCGGATGCATGCCCTTCGGCAATTGAGCTATACCACTTTCTCCAAGGTATTGCAGGAGAACATTTGCTCTTTGGACATCACCGTACGGAGCTAGACGGAGTAGGATGGAAATGGAAAGCGCAAGACAGTTTACCTGATCGCTCCGATGTACTCCTGTCTGTCGGTGACTATCCGGCTATTTTTAGCCACGACTTTGGTCGAGGCTATAAAGTGCACATTGATCTTATAAAATCAGCAAACGAAAAAGGTGCCATTGTCACCTTCTCATGGCACCTTCCAAATCTGGCAACCGGTAGTAGTTGTTATGATACTACAGGTAATGTGATGACGCGTATTTTACCCGGTGGTGATCTCAACCAGAAGTTTTGCCAGGAGCTGGACTCCATTGCATATGTTGCTAAAGCCTTGTCTATGCGAAAGGACGGTATTCCTATAATTTTCAGACCTTTTCATGAAAATACCGGGAGTTGGTTTTGGTGGGGAGCAAAGCATTGTAGCCCTGAGGTTTATAAAAAGGTCTTTCGCTATACGGTAGACTACCTGCAACATACAAAAGGAGTTCATAACTTAATTTATGCCTATAGCCCATCAAAACCATCAACCAATTCTAATGAACATTACCTGGACAGATATCCAGGGGATGATGTGGTCGATATCATTGGGTTTGATCGTTACGGGAAAGATGACTTTAGCCAACAACTAATTGAGGATTGCAGATTAGTGGTGGACCTGGCTGAAAAGCATCATAAAGTTGCGGCGATTACTGAGTTTGGCATTAGTAATGGCATAGAGAATACTAAAATACATGATTGGTATATTAAATGTTTCTTAGATCCTATTATGAATGACAGCCTTGCAAGGAAAGTAACTTATGCGGTAACTTGGGCTAATCGACCGCTGCACGCTTGGGTGCCAGTCCCGGGAGACATTCATTACGAAGGGTTTTTGAAGTTTTATGAAAGTTCTTACACGTGGTTCAATCGCGACATGAAAAAGAATTATTCTAAAAAATCTAGACGATAAAGTAAGCCAGAAATATAAAACGACTAATGATGCAGATGATATGAAGCATGAAGAAGGTTAAATTCCACGTCAACCTGTTTATACTGGTTTTTATTCTTGGTAGCTGTACTTCCATCAGTTCAAATGATTCAGCTGAGAGCGGAATGGTTTTAATCCCTTCAGGATCATTTGAAATGGGAGGAAGGTCGGATCAGGCTGCAGCAGACGAGTTTCCAAAACACCAGATTGAGGTTTCTGCATTTTACATGGATGTGCATGAGGTTACCAATAACGATTTTCAAAGATTTGTTGAAACCACAGGTTATGTCACTACCGCGGAGAAGGATATTGATTGGGAGGAATTGAAATCCGATGTTCCACCTGGTACACCCATATCTCCGGATTCCGTGATTAGTGCTGGCTCTTTGGTATTTAGGGATTCTGACAAACCCGTCAACCTTAACAATCATTGGGAGTGGTGGGAATGGACCATAGTGGCTAATTGGCGGCGTCCAGAAGGTCCGAAAAGCTCAATAGAGAATAAGATGGATCATCCCGTAGTACATATTTCCTGGGATGATGCCAACGCGTATCGAAGTGGGCGGGTAAGAGACTTCCACCCGAAGCGGAGTGGGAGTGGGCCGCTTCGGGTGGTCGTAGTGATTTTAAGTATCCTTGGGGAAATGAGCCAATAAATCAGTCATCTGAGAAAGCAAATTTTTGGCAGTGAGTGTTTCCAATGCATAACTTGGAATTAGATGGTTACTACAGTACTGCTCTAGTTAGCTCTTTCCCTTCTAATGCATTTGGTTTGTCTGATATGGCTGGCAATGTTTGGGAATGGTGCCTGGATCGATATGATGTGAATAGCTATTCAAGAGACGCTGCAGAAGGAAAAATTAGTAATCCAAAAGGAAGTGAGAGCTATAATGATCCAAGAGAACCATACGCTCCAAAGCACTTGATAAGAGGAGGCTCCTTTCTGTGCAATGATAGCTATTGCAGTGGGTATTGTATTTCTCGTCGTATGTGCTCCTCAAAGGACTCAGGGTTTAATCATACAGGCTTCAGATGTGTAAAGGATATTGATTGAACAAGAACCGATTTTTTTAAATTCACAAATTCTTCCATGTTGCAAAGTAAGGACCGTTCAGATTTAGCAACTGGAAAAGTACCACTGGTGTATTTAGCTTCAATGCGCTCTGTAGCATATTGAAAGAATGGAACCGACTTTCGCTAGGCGTTACGTCCATCTTGATGTTATTACTTGAAACGTTCTTGTCATTTGTATCAGCCTAAGGGCAATATCATCGGCCTCTAATCTTTTAAACAGATTGTTTAGACCACCAGAACTGGGATATTTTTTTACCTTTCCAGCGATACTATCCCAATCTTTTTCCAAAATAAAATAGCCTGTAAATATTGTCTCACCTAATTGAAAAAATCATTTCAAATACCATTTTAGACTGCTTTAGGTCGTATAAATGGGCTCATAACCCAAAGGTCACAGGTTCGAGTCCTGTCCCCGCTACTCTGATAATCAGCCAGTTACGAATAAAAGTGACTGGCTTTTT
>CALBPF010000086.1 GCA_937899105.1 uncultured Flammeovirgaceae bacterium
TCCAAATCGCACTATTCCCTATCTTCATCGCAAAAGCGGCTGTATTTTCTTTATCAGTTTGACCGTGACTCATTGGCCTATAACATGCCGCAGGTGGTTAAGCTGGAAGGTAAGCTGGACCGGGCTCGACTGCAAGCAGCTTTCGATCAATTGATCGACCGTCATGAAAGTTTACGTACCACCTTTAAAGTGGTAGATAACCTTCCTATGCAGCAGGTGAGCCAAGCAGTTTCTTTCGAAGTGGAATACCATACCGCAAAGGCAGCGGAAGTTACGCAGATTATAAAACGGTTCATTCGTCCTTTTGATTTACACCTGGCCCCTTTGCTACGTGTTGGGCTGGTAAAACTGACAGAATCCACTGAGTCGTATCTGTTAATGGTAGACATGCATCATATCATAACTGATGGCGTATCTCAGGGGGTGTTGATCAATGACTTTAAAACATTGTATGAGCGGAGTGAGCTGCCTCCACTACGCCTTCACTATAAGGACTATGCCGAGTGGCAGCAGTCCCCTGAACAACAGGAACGGATTGCAGCTCAACGCTCGTTTTGGATGGAGCTTTATTCTGAAGAAGTTACCCCGCTGGACTTACCGACCGACTATGAACGTCCTTTGGTCACGCGTCATGAAGGGGATACCTATGAGTTTGGTCTCGGCAAAGAAGAAACGCAGCAGCTTAAGTCGTTAGCCGAACGGACTGGTGTCACGATGTATACGGTGATGCTATCGGTATTCACGGTGATGTTGAGTAAGCTGGGTAACCAAGAGGATATTGTGGTAGGGACTCCGGTGGCAGGTCGTCAGCATGCTGATCTGGAAGGAGTTATCGGAATGTTTGTCAACACGTTACCCCTCCGGAATCGTGTGGCTGGAGGGCAGCGTTTTGATGCATTTCTTTCCGAGGTACAATCGGGTGTACTGGCGTGCTTCGAGCATCAGGAATATCCTTATGAAGAATTGATTGATGCTTTACGGTTAGAGCGTACTTTGAATCGTCATCCGTTGTTCGATGTGATGCTTGCCTACCAGAACTTTGAGGCGAGCTCCCTGGAACTTCCTGATCTCACCTTATCCTCTTATTCGAGTGCGCATAAGGTCTCAAAGTTTGACTTGGTCATGATAGTGACTGAAGTTGATGACGAGTTAAGTTTAAGCTTTGGGTACAGTACAGAGTTGTTCAAAGAAGAGACAATAAAGCGCTTTGCACATTATTTCAAGAACCTGGTAAAGAATGTGATTTCCACTCCCTCGGCACACCTTTCCGCCCTGGAAGTGATGGGGCAAAAGGAGCGTCGCCAGTTACTGGAAGATTTCAATGCCACCACAGCTGAATATCCCCGTGATGGGAGTATTGTATCTCTGTTTGAAACTCAAGCCCAAACCACACCGGAAAATAAGGCGATCATATATGAAGACAAAGTGTTGAATTACCAGCAAACCAGTGAACTTTCTAATCAGATAGCCCACTATTTAATTGCTTTAGGAGTAAAGTCAGGGGACCTGGTGGGAATAATGGTCGAACGGGATGAACACCTGGTTCCTTTATTATTCGGAATTATGAAGTCCGGAGCTGCCTATGTTCCCATAGATCCTGGGTATCCGGAAGAACGTAAAAACGCAATTGCCAATGATGCTGGTTTAAAGGCATTGATCTCCAGGTCAAGTTATTTGGAGAGTAGTTTAGCCAATACAATACAGGTAGTCAACCTGGATGCCGTAATGAATGATATCACCTCACTGGCAAAAAGCTCTTGTGATGTTCATGTAAGTGGGCAAGACCTAGCCTACGTTATTTATACTTCAGGTTCTACTGGTAGGCCCAAAGGCGTTATGATTGAGCATCATTCTGTAGGTAACAGAATACTTTGGATGCAGAAAGAATACCCCCTCGGCGCTCAGGATATATTACTGCAAAAAACACCGATTGTATTTGATGTCTCCGTTTGGGAGTTATTTTGGTGGTCTTTTACAGGAGCTTCTCTTACCGTATTAGGTCCTGGAGAGGAGAAAGACGCCTACGCCATCATAAAAACCATAAGTGAATATCATGTTTCTATCATACACTTTGTTCCTTCTATGTTACAGGCATTCATGTCAGTAACAAGTAAAGGTTCCCATTATGAAGACCTTAAGAGTTTGAACCAGGTATTTGCCAGTGGGGAAGCTTTAAAGGCGGAATACGTTCAGATTTTTGGTAAAACCTTATATCGGCACTGCTCTACACGATTGATCAATTTATACGGTCCAACAGAAGCTACGGTAGATGTTTCGTCTTATGAATGCGATTTTACTCATGAAACTTCTCGCATACCTATAGGGAAGCCGATCGATAATATTATGCTTTATGTCATGGATAGGAATGGCGAGATAGCGCCAATCGGTGTCCAGGGGGAACTATGTATTTCCGGAGTTGGACTGGCGAGAGGTTACATCAATAATGACAAGCTAACAGCACAAAAGTTTGTTAATCATCCAGTCTATCCAGGGAGGAAGATGTATAAGACTGGTGATGTAGTGCGTTGGTTGCCAGACGGGAATATTGAATTTATAGGTCGCAAAGATGATCAGATCAAGATACGTGGCTTCAGAATAGAACTAGGCGATATAGAACATCACCTTTTGGAGCACAAGCAGATCAACACTTCAGTGGTAGCTGTAAAGACGAGAGACACCGGTCCATACCTGATAGCATACTGTGTTTCTAATGCGGTAATAAATGCGGATCAGTTGAGACAATACTTGTTGAAGAAATTACCAGAATACATGGTTCCCGCTCACTATGTCTTTCTTGAGGAACTGCCCTTGACGGTTAATGGTAAGGTGAATCGTAAAGCGCTACCTTTTCAGGAGATGACCGCAGAAGAGGATTATGTTGGTCCATCTAATGAAATAGAAGCACAATTAGTAGAACTCTGGAGTGAAACGCTAAAACTGGAAAGGGAGGTGATAAGTGTAAATAAAAGCTTTTTCGAGCTTGGGGGGCATTCTCTTTTATCTATGAATGCAGTACAGGACATTCATGCTACATTCAGGATCCTTATTCCTCTTAAAACATTTTTCCAACTTGGGAAGCTCAATGAAATCGCGCGATACATAAAAATTATGCTTGAAGAGGAGCAACAAGAAGAAGCTGAATTCGACTCCATAGAACTATGATCGGGTGAGATTAGATCATCAATCAACATCTGTTTTGTGTGAATAGTAAGATACAAGCAGTTCCAGATGAAATCATTAGTTAAGTAAAAACCATCGGGTTGACCTCCCGACAATAGTCAATTTTTAAATATGTCAGACACAAATAGCATTCTAAAAGTCTTGGAAAAGGTGAATGAAGCAAAAAGTTCACTCTACCTGGAAAATGATAAATTAAAACTCAGAACAAAAAAGGGCTATTGTGTTTCTGATCATTTGGTCCAGGAGATAAAAAAATATAAGAGTGAAATAATCGAACTGTTGAAACAAAGACGAGATGCATTGAGCAACGGAAACGTTGTTTTTCAAGAACCTTTGGTGCCGCTGGGTCCTGAGCGAGTAGATAAGATCCCTTTGTCTTTCTCCCAAAAGAGAATTTGGTTCATCGATCAATTTGAAGGAAGTACACATTACCATATTCCGATTTTAAAGGAACTCATTGGCCCCTTCGATAAGGATGCCTTTAACCATGCCTGGAGTTCAATTGTACAACGTCATGAAATTTTCCGAACGATTTTTAGAAAAAAGAACGGAGAGGTATTTCAGGAAATTATGCCAGCTGAAAATTGGAAGCCTGCCTATAAAAATATGGAATCATGGAAGGAAGAGGATATTATAGACTGGGTATCGAAAGAGATCAGAAATGCTTTTGATCTGGGCGTGGATTATATGATCCGCATTCATGTTCTTAAGCTTGACGAAAACAGAACCGGGGTCGTGACCCTTTATCACCATGTGGTTATGGACGGTTGGTCCATACCAATTATAGAACAGGAATTCTTAGAACTCTACCAGGCATACAGGGAAAAAAGGAAACCGGCATTATCTCCGCCTAAAATTCAATATAAAGATTATGCCCTGTGGCAACAAACTTACCTTAACAGCGAATTGCTGGAGAAAAAACTAAAATGGTGGACTGATCACCTGGAAGGGGTACCTCCACTGATTAATTTGCCACTAGACTATCCAAGGCCAGCTGTTCAAAGCACGCGCGGTGCTGGGTATTCTTTTTCGCTAGACGCACAATTGAGTAATGACTTGCGTGAATTAGCCAGAAATGAACGTGCTACTCTATTCATGATCCTACTCACAGGTTTTAAAATATTACTTTATCGCCATACCGGTCAAGAGGACATTTGTGTTGGAACACCCGTAGCTAATCGAATTCATAAAGACCTTGAACATGTGGTAGGCTATTTTGCTAACGGAATGGCTCTCAGAACCTCTTTAAGTGGGGATCCCACATTTCGCACGTTACTCAATACAATAAAAGATCATGCTCTTCTGGCGTATCAGCATCAGGACATACCTGTTGAGTTAATAATTGAGCGTATCATTAAAGAAAGAGATCTTAGCTATCGACCGCTCTTTCAAATTCTTTTTACCCTGCAAAATACACCTGACGAGATCCTGGAAAAGGTTGGCAACATAGAAAGTGATATTGAAACTCGCTATCACTCCATAGGACCGGCTGTGGCTAAGTTTGATCTAAGTGTGGGGGTTATAGACTCACCATCCGGGATACAAATAAGCTTTGAATACTGTGCTGACCTGTTCAAGGCCGAATCCATTAAAACGATGGCCATCCATTATGAAAAATTGTTGAGATCCGGGGTAGAGTCGCCAGATACTCCCATAAGCAAGCTTCCCATGCTTATGCCTAAAGAGCAAAAGCAACTCTTGATGGACTTCATTGGTACGCAAAGAACTTTGCCCGAGCATGCCACCTTCATCGATCTTTTTGAAAAACAGGTCTCCATCACACCGAAAAATACGGCTGTTACTTTTAATGGGGATGAGCTTACTTATGATTTCCTGAACCAAAAAGCTAATCAGCTTTCAAGGTATTTGATGGATCACCAGGAACCCGCATCTAATGTTCCTGTTCTTATGCCGTCATCGCCAGATTTACTTGTGGCCTTTTTAGGCATTCTCAAGGCCGGTATGGTTTACGTTCCGATAAATACCAACACACCAAACGCCCGCATCATTAGTAATTTGTCTGATCTGAAGGCAAAACTCCTGGTCACCAATAGTTCCGCTGTGATGAACAGGAATGAACTGTGTATGGAACTTGTAGCGAATACCTCTGTTGATAATGTATTATTCTGCGATAATAGCATAAATGTCGAAGCGCTTGATAAGCTTCCCTTTAATGGCCTTACTGTAGCTTCATGGGAAGTTGAAGATAACTCGCAAGGAACTACCTCGATCCATGAAAAAGAGGTATCAATTTTGAGTCGTTATTCAGTTCAGAATCCAAAGGTTAAAATATCAACTGATGACCTTAGTTATGTTATTTATACTTCCGGCACCACTGGCCGTCCCAAGGGAGTGATGGTCCACCATCTAGGCATGCTTAATCATTTATACGCCAAAATAAACGACCTTTCATTGAAGGAACAGGACTGTGTTGCACAAACGGCTCCTATAAACTTTGATATTTCCATCTGGCAATTCCTGGCGGGGTTAATGGTTGGGGCCAGGATACATATTATATCGGAAGAAAAAATTACTGAGCCCGCAGAGCTCATTGAAGAATTGCAAAACGGAGTGGTGACCATATTCGAATCCGTACCTTCTTTGATTACCGTATTTCTTGATGGACTGCCCGAGAGAAAAGAGGGGATATTAAGTAAGCTTCGTTGGATGATCCCCACCGGCGAGGCGTTAAGCGTTGGATTGGTTAAAAAATGGTATGAGTACTTCCCGAAGATCAAACTTTTAAATGCCTACGGGCCCACAGAAGCCTCCGACGATGTAACTCATTATGTAGTAGAACATCCGGATAAAGATCAAAACGCCGTGCCTATAGGTCGACCGATTCAAAATACGCGCATCTACATCGTGGATAAATCAATGAATCTGTGTCCGGTAGGTGTCCGTGGCGAAATATGCGTATCTGGAATAGGTGTGGGAAAAGGATATTGGAATGATAAGGAAAAAACGGGGAAAGTCTTTGTCGTTAACCCCTTTGTATCTGCCGAAGAAGAGAACGAATATGGCATATTATATAAGACCGGAGATATTGGATATTACCTTGAAGATGGTAATATCATTTGCCAGGGTCGTATGGATGAACAGGTGAAACTGAGAGGGAACAGGATTGAGTTGGGCGAGATCGAACACGTACTTGAATTACATCCGCAGGTGACTAATTCTGCGGTAACTGTTTGGGACGAAGGGAATACAAATAAGCGCCTAGTAGCTTACATAGTCCCTGCCGAGACCGAGACCTTTGATAAAAAAGTACTTCAATCGTATTTAGCTGATCATCTCCCCGCCTATATGGCGCCATCGCTGTGGGTTGAGCTGACTGAAATGCCTCTGAACTCAAATTACAAAATTGACAAAAAAGCGTTACCGGCTCCCGATAAGTCCTCATTTGATACTGGAGAAGTGGTGTCACCAAAAACGGAAATGGAAAAAAAGCTTGTGGAAATATGGCAGGAACTATTAGAAGTTCAACCTGTGAGTACCCATCATAATTTCTTTGAACTAGGAGGGCATTCTTTGAAGGCAATGGAAATTATTTACCGTATTGAGGAAGAACTTGGCATGAAAATACCTGTCAGAAGTATGTTTGAAACTGAAAATATTGAAGAGCTTGCCCAGGTAATAGAAGAGCTGTTTATGGCGCAGGAAAATGAAGTTGAATTCCAGCAGACGCAATAAACGGTTCATCGTTTGGCTGAATTAATCGAGCAATAAATCTCCTATGTTACCAAACAAGAAGAAGTACTATCCGGCTACAGAGCGGCAAAAGGCCTCATGGAAGGAATATATCGAAAATGGAAAAAAGCTGTATTTGCATATCGGTAATGTTCTGGATTTACACAAACCAGACCCGCATTCCATAAAAAAAACAGTAAATGCACTGGTAATACGTCACGAAAGCCTTAGGACTACTTTTGAGACCAACGAAGAAGGAACAGCAGTACAAGTGGTGCATGATTCAGAAAGTTTCAAGATTGAGATAGAGCGAGAGGATTGCAGTGCAGAACCATCTCCGCTACAGAAAGCAGAAAGTATCATGCGTGAGATGACCAACGAACTTTGGGATCTTGAAAAGGGTCCCTTGGTTAGACTTAAACTGGTACATCTGGGAGAAGGCGAGGCCAGGCTGATCATAGCAATACAGCATATCATTTCGGATGCTGATTCAATGAAGGTTTTTGCTAGGGAGTTCATGTTCGGTTATAATTCTTTTATCAACCAAAAACCTATACGAGCAGAACCCCTGGCTTTTCAACTAAAAGATTTTGCACATTGGGAGCAGAACTACCTTAATGGTGGAACAGGCAAGAAGAATCTCGATTATTGGCGTAAGGAAGTTAATGGCAGCATAAAGGAGTTTCAGGTGCAGTACTGTTATCAAAGAGGAGATTCATCAGATCACGCTTCACAAACCGGCAACGGAGCCGAATATGTTAGCTATCTGCCTTTACCTTTATTGAATGATTTAAAATCACTGGCTGTAAAATTAAGAACCAGTAAACTCTGTGTTTTCTGTGCGGGTCTCACGAGCCTGCTTTACCATTTATCGAAGTTGGACGAACTGTTAATTGCTGTCCCGATATCTCTTAGGAACCGAAAAGAATTAATGAACCTGATAGGATACATGAATACTGATATTTACTTAAGAATGAAAGTGGGTGAATATATTTCATTTGAGGAGTTGATCTCCGTTGTATCTGACAAATACTTTACTGCCCTGGATCACCGACATTACCAAATGGACCAGATATCGGATCGGGGTAACCGCTATCGTGCGGCGATTCTTAATGAGTTGCCCGCCAGCAACGAGAACCTTAAAGACTTTGGCTCTCAACTCATAACTAAAGATAATGGAAGAATGGCCTTATCCCCATTTTATGTTATGATTACCGAATACAAAAACGGTCTCAAAATACATACTGTTTATGATAATTCCCTACTGGATGCTAAGAAGGTCCCGGTTATTTGTGATGGTTTCGTCAACCTGTTGAAAGATATGACCAAAACACCCTACGAGAAAGTATCTAACGTGATAGACAAAGCCTTTAGTTAAAACAATATGAAAATGTCCTCTAGATCCAAAAAGACATACCCCGCCAGCTCACAGCAGGAAGGAGTATGGTATCATGCTTTATCTCACGGCGCTTCTACCTGGAACATTATCGATATTAAGTCATTTGAGGGGGATGTAGAAGTGGAAGCCTTGAAAAGAGCTTTGACGAAGGTGTTCGAGCGTCATGCTTCGCTTAGAACTAATTTTTTCTTAGAGGAAGACGCTTTGTTTCAAAAAATCAACGATAAAGTTTCAATTGGAGACTTCTTCGAAGAAGAAAGTAAATGGATTAACGATGATCAGTCTATAAAGAAGATAATAGACGAAGAAATAGCCCGGACGGAGTATTTTAACTTTGATTTCGAAAAGGACATTCTCATAAGGTTTAAGTTGTTTAAATTTTCAAATTGTACAATCTTCTTCCTTACGATCAATCATATTATTCATGATATGATGTCACTTCACATTTTTTGGGGCGATCTTATTACTTTCTACAATCAAAAAAATACAGATGTAGGAAATGCGCCTCCGATAGAGCAATACTATGAATATGCCATCCGTCAAAGAGCATTTTCTGCCTCCGAAAACTACCAATTACAAAAGAAAAGTGAGATAGACCGATTGCCTGATGTAATACGAAGTCTCAATTCCCCATTCTACAGTAACAAAGAGAAGACGACCGTCCATAGTTATGAAATTGAACTTCCTAAGGAATTGATCAATGACGTAAAGTCATTCTCTTTTAAAAAGCGAGTTATCTTCTCTTCGGTATTTCAATTAGCCTATTACATTCTTCTTAACAGGTATTTCGGTGAGCGCCAACTTTTGATTGCTAATATTGTCAATGGTAGGGGAGGTAGTAAAAAAGAAAATCAAGGTACCATTGGGCTTTTTGCAAGCCGCCTGGCTAACTCATTGGAAATAAATGATCAAGATGTAATAACGGATCTACTGCATCGCGTAAATAGGGATATCCTGCAAAGTCTAAAAGTGAACATACCGCTTGAAGACTTAATGAGAGAATCCCATTTCAGAAATAGATATGATCTTACTAAGATACAAGCGGGGTTTAACTCCATGAGATTATTGGATAACCCAAAAGAGTTCAATGGGCTAAAAAAATGTGCTGCACCTGATTTTCATAGATCAAGAAAACAGGTAGGACAATATGATATTAATCTTTATGTGGCGGATCGAATAAAAAATTTCTTCGTAGGACTTGAGTTAAGGTGTGATCCGAATTTTGAATCGATCGGGCCTATTGTACTTGAACAATACCAACAAATTCTAAAAACATGTATAAGCGCTCCCGAATCACATATTTCAGAAATTAAAGCTATAACGAAGATAGAAAAAGACCTATTCAAGAAATTCAATAATACCAAAGTCCATTTTGAGACTGATAGCTCTATTATGGATCAATTTACCCGACAAGTCAAACGTACTCCAGAAAATATAGCTTTTAGCTATACCGATAAGGCCTGGACATATTGTCAGTTAGACGAATTATCTAATCAATTTGCTCGCTATCTGTACCTAAAAAAGGGTGTGGTTAAAGGTGATTTGGTAGGAGTGATGATGAAGAGGAATGAATATCTTATTCCGGCTCTATTTGCTGTGCTTAAGGCTGGAGCGGCTTATGTTCCGATCGATCCTACATATCCTGACGATCGTAAAAAAAAAATAATAGCCGATGCCGGTTTGAAAGTTCTTATTTCATCAACATCACATTTAAATGACGAATTATCCATCTCTTCAGATGTATTGAACTGGGATAAGGACCTAACGGAAATCATGACGATGAGTGGCGATCAGGTGGAGGTTGAAGTAAAAGGGCGCGACCTGGCTTATGTGATCTACACTTCGGGCTCAACCGGAAAGCCTAAAGGTGTTATGATTGAACATCGATCGGTGATAAACCGGATAACCTGGATGCAGAAGGAGTATGAAATAACAGAAAGGGATGTATTACTCCAAAAAACACCAATAACTTTCGACGTATCAGTCTGGGAACTGTTCTGGTGGTCCTTTACCGGGGCTTCACTGTGCGTGTTACAGCCTGGAGAGGAAAAAGACCCGAGCGCATTGATAAAAGCCATTAAACTTCATCAAATTACCACCATACATTTCGTTCCATCCATGTTAAGAACTTTTATGTCAGTGTTTGCTGAAAAGTTCGACTATACTAGGCTTGAGAGTTTAAAGCAGGTCTTTTCCAGTGGAGAGGCGTTGAAGCCTGAGTATGTTAACCTGTTTGGACAAACAATCCATAAAAACTGTAGTACGCGGCTCATCAATTTATACGGCCCAACAGAAGCTACTGTCGACGTATCATTTTATGAATGTGATTTTGATAAAATTACCAGCAATATCCCCATCGGTAGACCTATAAATAATACATCATTTCTTATACTAGACCATAATCACGATTTATTGCCCATCGGCGCGAGCGGTGAATTGTGTATTGCCGGAGTCGGACTGGCTCGTGGATACATCAATAATGAGTTGCTTACCAGGGGAAAGTTTGTACAAAACTCCTTAGAACCAGGTGAACTGATGTACAAAACCGGTGACCTTGCCAGGTGGCTACCAGAGGGTAATGTAGAGTTTCTGGGAAGAAAAGACGAACAGGTAAAAATTCGAGGATACAGAATTGAGCTGGATGAGATAGAAAATGTTCTTTCATTGCATCAAGCGGTAAGAAGCTGTGCGGTCATAGCAAAAGATGATGCCACCGGTGATAAAAATCTAATCGCTTACATTGCGCCGGAAAATACATTTAATGTGAAGGCTTTACAAAGTTATTTAAGGGCTAAGCTACCAGAGTACATGGTTCCGGTACATTGGGTGGAGTTAGAGGTTTTACCACTTACCCCGAGTGGAAAAGTAGACAAAAAGAACCTTCCTGATACGAAGGCTTTCCAATTTGCACGGCAAGACTATGTCCCTCCTCGTAATGAAACGGAGAAGAAAATTATAAGTATTTGGAAGACGTTATTGGGAATAAAGGATGTCGGAATATATGATGATTTTTTCCTCCTGGGAGGACATTCCCTGATAGCCACAAGAGTTGTTTCCGCTGTTCATAAAGAGCTTGGCATCTCTATTCCAATAAAAGCAATATTTGATTTTAAAACGGTCTATGAGCTTGCCAGTTATATAAAGCTCATTAGTGATATTGATGAACCTGAAGAGACGGAGTTTGTAAGCATAGACATATAGCTGACTCCAGGTTTAAAGGCGGGTTTCAATACTTTGAGACGGAGATAACAACTTTAAAAATGTTAAATATTTTGATGACTTACTGATATTAACCTCAAACTACAACAAGACATTTAAAAAGTAAATACATGACCAATCGTGAAACACCTTTATTAAGGTTGATTTTAGTAAGTATCTTATCTATTTATGGCGCCTGTTTTTCTTTTGCACAAGAAAAAATCCCAGGTGAGATCCTCCACGAAGCAGAAGAACAAATTGTTGAGCTCATGGATGCAGGGGATATACCGGGAGCCAGTGTGATCCTTATTAAAGGTGATCAGCAATTAGTAATGAACTATGGCTATGCAGATCTGTCAGCAAAGCAACCGGTAACGTCTGAAACTTTGTTTGAAATTGGGTCTTGCAGCAAAGCTTTCACAGCCATGGCAGTCATTCAACTCCAACAGCGTGGTATAATTGATTTTAAAGATCCTGTATCGGAATACATTCCCTGGTTTCGAGTTTTGTATAATAATTCGGTTGTCAATATCACCATTGAACATTTATTACATCATACCAGCGGCATTCCGTGGAGTACATTAGCTACAATTCCACAAAGCGATGCCACGGACGCCTTGGAACAAACAGTTAAAGGTTTGGTTGAAATAGAACTAGACGAATTACCCGGGGAAAAATTCCAATATGCCACCATCAATTATGATGTGCTTGCTCTTATCGTCGAAAAGGTGTTAGGACAGCCATTTGAAAAATACCTCCAATACCAAGTCATAGACAAGCTCTCGCTGTTAAATACTTCTGTTGGCAAACCAAGAGATAGTAGTCTGATGGCGGTTGGGTACAAAATTGGTTTTTTTAAGGCGCGAGAATACGATGCTCCTGTCTATAAAGGTAATAATGCAGCCGGTTATGTTATTTCTAATGCAGAAGATATGAAAGCTTGGTTGAGCCTTCAGATGGGATTATCAAATTCTGCAATGTTCGAATTGGCAAAGGTATCGCATGAAAGAGATAAGACTGTTCCGCTACATGGAATGTCTGCCTATGCTAAAGGGTGGGAGGTTGCTCTTGACGGTAGCGGAGAAGTATATCATGGAGGACTAAATCCCAACTTTTCCTCCTATGTCGCCTTTCGTCCGTCAGAAAAACTGGGAGTGGCTGTGTTAACTAATTCGAACAGCAGTTATACAACCTTCATGGGTAATAGGTTGATGAAGTTACTGGCAGGTGAAGAAATAAAGAAAGAAATCGATCCTGGTGATGGAAATGATAAAGCTTATTCAGGTATATCAATCGCATTGATGATCTATGTAATCGTTGTAATGGGATTTCTTTTTATGATGCTATTCGAAGCCTTCAAAGGGAAAAGAAGCTTTGAAATGCCGACCTGGAGGAAATTAAGTAGGTTTATTTTAACCGGGATACTGATATCCCCATTTGTCTTAGGACTCTACCTTTTGCCTAAGGCCCTGTTTGGATTTACGTGGGAAGCAATATTGGTCTGGAGCCCATTGAGTTTTGGAGTTTTGATCGGATGTATAGTGATTTCGATTATCACAACTTATTTTATCTATTTCATAAGTCTTTTTTTACCAGATAGTAACAAGTACAAAAGAAGGTTACCTCAGATACTCTTGATAAGCATCTTATCAGGGCTGTCCAATGTCGTAGTGATTATTATGGTTACCTCGGCAATCGATTCTGATGTACAGATTAAGTATCTTGTATTTTACTATCTTCTGACGCTGAGTCTCTACCTAATGGGAAGGAGATTTGTTCAAGTCAATCTGATAAAACTAACGAGAGGGTTAGTTTACGATCTTAGGATAAAGTTGATTGATAAGATGTTTTCTACATCTTACGAAAACTTTGAGCGGATGGATCGTGGCCGTGTATACACAGCGTTAAATGATGATGTAAATACAATTGGTCAGTCAACAAACCTTTTCATTACACTTGTTACCAGTGTGATCACATCAGTAGGAGCTTTCATATACCTCGCTTCAATTTCCTTTTGGGCTACTATGTTGACCATTTTTCTGGTAGTCACGTTGGCCACGCTATACTATTTTGCGGTTCAAAGCACCAATGTATACTTTGAAGAAGCCAGAGATTCAAGAAATGTTTTTATGGCGCTTATTAATGGTATGATCGACGGTTTCAAGGAAATTAGTTTACATAGGGGTAAAAAGCTTGAATACAAAAAAGATATCGCCCTTAGCGCTGAGGAGTACCGCGAGAAAATATCTACTGCAGATATTCGCTTTGTTAATGCTTTCCTTGTAGGAGAGTCATTGTTGGTTGTATTACTAGGCGTTGTTTCTATAGGTATGTCCGAAGTATTTCCCAATGTGCAATACTATACTATAATGAGTTTTGTTATTGTACTGCTATACTTGATAGGGCCTGTGAATGGTATATTGAATTCTGTTCCTGTTCTAATGAATCTAAGAATAGCTTGGAATCGTGTCAGTGGGTTCATGAAGGAAATACCGGCCAACCTGGATCTTAGTAAGGTTCCGGAATCACGATTTGAGAAAGTTCATAAATTAGAAGTAAGGGGAGTTGAATACAGTTTTCATAATGAGAATGAAGAGGAAAATAATTTCAGTGTTGGTCCTATCAATTTAGAGGTTTCCAGCGGAGAAATACTTTTTCTCATCGGGGGCAATGGTAGTGGTAAAACCACCTTAGCCAAATTATTAACAGGGCTTTATGAGCCGGACAGAGGCGTAGTAATGATCAACAATAAAGTATTAAAGAACGCTGAGTTAAGTGAATACTTTTCTACTGTTTTCAGCCCGCCGTATCTATTTGAGAAATTGTATAGCGTAGACCTGAAAGACCGAACGGAGGAACTGCATAATTATTTACGACTATTAGACCTGGAACAAAAAGTAGCGATTAGTGAGAACCAATACAGCACAATTAATCTGTCTAGTGGAAAACGGAAGAGACTGGCGCTGTTACAATGCTACTTGGAAGATTCACCCATTTACCTATTCGACGAATGGGCGGCAGATCAGGATCCGGATTATCGCAACTTTTTTTACAAAACCCTTCTACCTGAGATGAAACTATTAGGAAAGATTGTCATCGCTATAACCCATGATGATCATTACTTTCATCTGGCTGACAAGATTTTAAAAATGGATCGTGGTAAATTAAAAGTTTATTCTGACCACCATACACTAAAAGAAATGGATAGAACTGTTTAGGGGCTTGGGCAGTAGATAGTACTGATAAACGCCTATTCAAATGAAGCAGGTATAACGTGGTTAATTATGAATTTCAATGAAAAAGTTATTGGCGTAGTAGGTGGAATGGGCCCGCAGGCTGGCGCTGATTTGCTTAGTCGTATTTTTAAGTTGACCAAGGCCGGTAAAGATCAGCATCATAAGTCTGTAATATTAATGTCCTTCCCGAAACATATTGCAGATAGAACCGATTTTATTGAAGGTAAGGTAGAAGTTAATCCTGCAATTAACATTTCAAAGATCATTATTAGGTTAGAAACGTGTGGTGCAGATGTCGTAGGAATAGCATGTAATAGTTCACATGCGCCTGAAATTTATGACCGAATACTCGAAGAATTGGACAAAGCTGGATGTCGTGTTCAACTTTTACATATGCCTAAGGAAACTTGCCGATTTATTAAAGATAAATACCCATCGATAAGTCGCGTTGGTATAATGGTCACTAATGGAGCTTATCAATCGGGAGTCTATCAAGGTACTCTTGAAAGTATGGGATTAAAAGCTATCGTTCCCGGATATGAATTCCAGGATCAGATAATACACCAAATGATATATCACCCGATATATGGCATAAAGTCTCACGCCCAAGGTATCAGGGACGAGGTCAAAATATTGCTGGATAAAGCATTACATTTTTTCAGGGAAGAACAAGTTGAAGCGCTTATACTGGGGTGTACTGAATTATCGTTGGTACTAGATCAATCGTATGTTAGAGACATTCCAATAATTGATTCAAATGAAATATTAGCAAAAGCCTTAATCAGAGAATCTGAAAGTTATGACCAACCTGAATTGAGTGAAAAAAATGCAAGCAGACTTACATTTTAGCTTGCCTTTGTTGATTAGGTGGAATAACATAAAATACTGATAATAAAATGTTTATGGTTAATAAAACGATTAAAAACTCACGCATCAAATGAATTTATTTTGTTTTCCCTACGCCGGAGGGTCCGGCGCAGTTTTCAATAGCTGGAAGCCTCACCTGGATAAAAATATAACATTATACCCAGTAGAAATGGCCGGACGAGGAAAGAGGATTAATGAGGAGCCTTATCATAACATAGAAGAAGCTATAGACGATATTTTTGAGAATATAAGCTCAGAATTACAACAAGCTCCTTACATGTTTTTCGGACATAGTCTTGGTGCATTGATCTCCTATGAACTCGCTCTTAAGCTGAGAAAGTTACACTTTCCACAACCCTTACACCTGTTCTTTTCAGGAAAGGGAGCGCCACACATTGATAGTGAGGATGAAAAAAAATATCACTTAATGAAAGATGATGAGTTTAGAACTGAGGTACTTCGACTGGGAGGTACACCTCCCGAATTTTTTGATCATCCGGAGTTATTGGAGCTTTTTGTACCGTTACTGAAAAACGATTTTAGAATAGCTGAAAATTATTGTCACAAAGGAGATGTAGTACCGTTTGATCAAAACATTACCATCTTTCTTGGTAAGCATGATAACTTGACTGAAGAACAGTGCAATAAATGGAAGGAATTTACCAATAAGGGCTGTAACATACATCATTTTGAGGGTGGGCATTTCTTCTTACATGATCATATGATGCAAATCATCGAGATTATAAATAACACAAAAGGCATAACAGAAAATAGGCTTCAAAACAATTGGCCAGGTTAAAATTATAAACGGATAGAAGGTTTGATAGAAATACTTTGCTCGAAGTTTGCCAAACCATTAGCAGTTGATTTGTGGCGTCAGTATGAATGTATGCTTCCTGTTGAGCTAAGAAAAAAAAATGCCAGTTACCTCAAATGGCAGGACCGTCATGCCCATTTAATAGGGAAGTTGTTACTCTTGAGAGGTCTAAAAGAAAAAGGATATGGAAAAGGCATTCTTGAAGAAATTGAGTATGGCAGCCATGGAAGGCCTTTTCTTAGAGAAGCAGATGTCGACTTTAACATTTCACATTCCGGACAATTTGTGATCTGCGCAATAGGTACAGGCATGAGGATAGGTGTGGACATCGAAGAAATTAAACCTATAGACTTTTCCTATTTTAAACAGGTGATGAATGTGAACCAATGGAAGACCATTAATTGGTCTGACGACCCGGCAAAAATGTTCTATACATACTGGACCATAAAAGAGAGTATGATAAAAGCAGACAGTCGGGGTTTGTCCATTCCACTGTCGTCCATTTTAGTTAAAGATGAAAAAGTGAGCTATGATGATTGTACTTGGCATACCAGGGCTTTAGATATTGATGCAAACTATTGTGCCCATATAACTACGGATCAGCCTGCATATGATTGTCTTGTCAGGAAAGTTGATTTTTTTCAACCTAAGGAAGTATACTTTTAGAAGCGTAGTATCCAGATAGAGGTGTTTGTATAGTGAAACATATAGAAGAAGATAGCGAGGATAATCTGTTCAAACTCATTTGCATACCTTACTCAGGAGGTTCATCTGAAGTATTTGCACGGTGGGATGATGTCTTAGGAGGGTCGTTTAAAGTTTTGAAATTTGACTATCCTAAATTAGAATTCGGTTCTTTTGACGGGAGTAATCAGCAATTGGATGACCTGGTCTACGACGTGCTTAATATAATTAAGGGCGTGAATGGTCCATATGCCATATTCGGACATAGTATGGGGGCCGTTATTACTTATCTGGCCGCAAGTAAAACTAAAGCCATGGGATTTCCTGATCCCACGCATGTCATTTTATCAGGTTTCGAGCCACCTCACATCTATTTCGCAAGGCGAAACGAGGCACATAAGCTTAGCGACGATTCATTTATAGAAGTACTAAAAAAAATGGAAAGTATACCCAAAGCGCTCCTTGAGAATCCACGTGCATTAAAGCTATATTTACCGGCCATCCGGCATGATTTCTACTTACTCGAGTCCTACAATTTTCGCCCTGAACGGTTAAGTCTGGGTAGTAAGGTGGCTGTGTTTATCGGGAAAGACGACCCCATCACTCAAAACGTGCAACGGAGTGAATGGCTAAAATACTCCACAGATGCATGTGAGATTTACGATTTTGAAGGCAATCATTTTTTTATAGAAAGTTATGCAACGCAAGTTGCTTCGACTGTTAGGGAAATTTTAGATACCCGAAAGGTGGTTCTAAAATAGACCAAATAACGTGAGTTAAACGAAATTCCTTTTTGAAGAAAAAATGAATACAATATCATTTTATCGATTTACCATTACTACCTAGCATTATGGGAGAAGTTCTTATTTCGCAGAAATTGTTATATCTCAGAGAATTATTCTCAAATGAGCCACCACCTATGAGCGCTGATATTCTCAAAGTTGTAGGGGAGGTGGATTGGCCCAGGCTTGAAAAATCCTTTAGAAAGCTTATCCTGGACCATGAGTCATTAAGAACTAGTTATTACTTTAAAACCCAGGGTGTTTTTAATCGCGTGGAAAAGCCAGGAGACTTTAAAATTCAACGTCATAAAATAGATGATAGTGAGCTCCTCCAATTTCTAAAAAACGAACGTAAGCCATTTAATCTTAGAAATACGCCACTTATCAAGGCGTTTCGTGTGGATACATCTTCTGATGAGTATCTGGTCATTCAGCTGCCACACATAAATTCAGATGGTTGGTCGATCCAGGTTATTCTAAAACATTTGACTGAATATTATCGTGATCTACACATTAGTATTCCGGGAATATCACAATTTGAATCTTTTAAAAAAGCGTATACCACCTACTTGAACTCTAGAACATTTAAACGTGACAAGAACTACTGGGACCGTCAAAGCTCCGAATTAACTTCGGTACAATGGCCAAATGAAAATCAACCTGCTACCCCTAGTCAATTCCAAAATATACTGCCTGATGAACTTTACAATAAGCTAAAAAATCAGGACGGAGAAAATTCATTCTTCTTAATGACTTTGACTGCAGTTCTACTATTGCTACACAAGGTCAATAACATAGGAAAGTCCCAAATTATGTTTGCCATTCATAACAGGACTTTCGAGCTTTTCAACCCAGGAGAAAATTTTGAAAATACTATTGGATTGATTGTCAACAGATTAATAATTTCATTACCAGTAAAGGAGTGTATTCCATTAAAACAATTCATAGCCAACGTGAAAATGAAAGTTTTGGAAGTCATGAGACATCATAGGTATCCTTTTGAACATTTTGTCGGTAATGTTAATGTCACGGATAGGAAAAAGATCACACCTTACTATTTTAACTATTTCGAATATGCCGAGGACAGTATGCTGGGTGATGATGCCACTTTGATAAAGGAGAGAATACACAAAGACGACGAGATTTTGCCACTTATTTTTGAGATAGGTAAAATAGGAGACAAACTGGCTGCTCTTGTGGCTTCTAACGGTACTTATGATGAAGCGTCATGTGAACGTTTTTTGAAATCGTTCACAGATATTTTGTGCTTTATGGTTGATAGGCCAGACATGGACGTCCAACAACTCCTGACATCAATAGATATATCATCAAAAAAGCATATGGTCAATTGATTTTGACATAAAGGCCTCAAAAACAACTCTGACGAAATGGAATATTTGTCCTTAAGCTATTCTCAGTTATTAGGTGTTCATGCTGACCTCGTACCTACAAGTTTTGAGACGGATCTGAAGATAGGTCTGTTGTCAAACATTATCGTACACAAATTCAAAGAACCCCTGGAATGTAGGTTAATGATATCTGGTATTAAAGGCTCGTTAACGTTTGGTGACTACGATAGTATCGTTCAAAATAGTTTTGACTTTGGTGATAAGGACGTGGTATTCGTCTTTTGGGAAGCCGCTACTCTATTGCCAGCATTACACTATAAGATCGAACAAATAGGGGCGGAGGAAACCAAGCAATTGATCGAAAAAGTTAAAGCTGAGATCAAAATGGTGCAGGATAACCTGGCCAACATACCACTAGTCATTTTTAATAAATTCAGTGCCAGACTTTTTACTTCCTCCCATTTCACAGGTACAGCTTATACGGATTTTGTAGATGAACTAAACCGACACCTGGCCATTGTTAAAGCCAAGAACACGACAATTATTGACCTGGATCAGGTATTCCTACAAACAGGGATAAAAAACTGCGTAGATTACCGTTTTTTTTATACCTCAAAAGCGCCCTATACATTTAATTTTTTTAAACACTACTGCGACTACATTGCTCCGTATATATGTGCTTCGTTTGGTAAGGTGAAGAAGGCATTGATATTTGATTGTGATAATACCTTGTGGAAAGGCATAGTGGGAGAGGACGGTTTAGAGGGGATCCGGTTATCTCCTGAAACGGCAGAGGGAATGGTATTTAATGAAGTCCAGTCACTCGCAACACAACTGAGTGAAAAGGGAGTTATTATTGGATTATGTAGCAAAAATAACATTGAAGATGTTGAAGAGGTGCTTGAAAAGCACCCCGATCAGGTGCTTAAGAATGAACATCTTGCCATTAAAAAAATAAACTGGCAGGAGAAGGTACTAAACCTCGCCGAAATAGCATCAGAGTTAAATATTGGATTGGAAAGTATTGTGTTTATAGACGACTCTCCATTTGAGTTGGATCGTATACGTGAGGCCTTAAACAAGGTGAAGACTATTGGTGTTACGAAGAATATCTATGATTATCCGAATTTGATCAGAAAATACATGGGTCTTTTCTTCAATTTTTCGATCACGAAAGAAGACCAGAGAAAGATAGTCATGTACAAAGAACAGCGGCGTCGAAACGAATATAGATTGGAATTTAACCGACTTGAAGATTATCTAGCTAGTCTTGATCTGCAAATCATAATTGATCTAAATGATCATACAAAAATCGAGCGATTGGCGCAATTGACCCAGAAGACGAACCAATTTAATGCAAGAACGATTCGATATTCTGAAAGTGATGTAGGACGAATGATCAGTCAGCATGATTTTGATGTCTTCTCGATTACTGTGAATGATAAGTTTGGACAGTATGGAATGACCGGGTTGTGCATTATCTCCTATCAAGGGGCTTCTGCCTTTATTGATACCTTTTTATTGAGCTGTCGGGTGCTAAGCCGTCATATTGAGTTCAAAATGATCTATAGTCTTATCAATTATTTGAAAAAGCGGAACATAGAAACGTTAACGGCCGAATACCTTCCAACACTGAAAAACGTACAGATAGCTGCTTTTTTCGATAAATCCGGATTTAAAGTGATTGATAAAAAAAATGAAACTATAAAATATCATATTAATATTGAGCAGTTCGTACCCGCTGACATTAGTTACATTAAGGTAATAGAAGATGAGAATGGGTTAGCGAAAATCAGCAATGGCTTAAATGCAGAAATTGAAAGGTAAGTTATGGATAGTATAGAATTAAGAATCAAAAATATCATGTCGCTCGTGTTAAAAACAGATCACATCACTGACGATTTTAAAATAGAGGATACGGAAAAATGGGATTCACTTCAACACATGAATTTAATAGCAGTTTTAGAAGATGAGTTTGACATTTCATTTAATAATGACGAAATTGTAGACATGAAGTCGTATACACTTGTTTTAGACAAAGTGAGACAACATCTGGCTAATGAACAATTGAATGGCTAATGATCGATGCGGGGATATTGAATGAAATCGGATTAATCTTTCCGTGATGTATGGTGTGAAAAGAAGCAATTAATTGATTTTTAAAAATGTCCATTTAAACTAGAGAAAATCAAACTTCAACCGAATAGAAAAATGAAATCTACTTCCTTTATCCTGATAAGCATGCTCTTGGTATTTAACTATGCCCTTGCCCAAAAAAGCAAGGCTAGCCAGGTTTTCGTGGACATCGGACATGGTCAAAAGTTTTGGAATGATCCGAATAATATGGTGAGCGAAGCGGGTAACGATCTGAACAGGGTGAAATATCTTACCGGTGAGTTAGAAAAGACCGCCACAGCATTTGATGCGCAAATCAATTACCTGCGAGATGAAATTGGATCAGACATGTTAACAAAATGCGATCTTCTAATGATACATGTTCCAACTGCCATCTACACTAAGAACGAGGTAAATACTATTGTAGATTATGTCGAAAGCGGGGGGTCGTTACTGATGATTATGGAGGTAGACTATTGGACAACATTAGAAAAAACGAATGTAAATGACATCATTGGGCATTTTGATATCCAATATGGCCAGGACAGCCCTGATACTTTAATAGGAGGGTATACTAAAAAGGGAGTAATCACCCCGGAACCACTCAAGATCACCTATCAATATGGAAGGACGGTCACAGGAGGAAATCCCTTTTGTTTTAACACGCAAACGGAAGAATATCCATTTGGTGTCTATAAAAAACTGGAAAATGGGGGAAAAGTAATTGTGATGGGAGATGCTATGACTTCGCTTTATATGACATCATGGAAAGGCGTTAAAGATTACCAATGCCAGGCATTTATGCAAGATATCTTCAAGTGGCTATTAGAATAAAATGGCGATAATGATAATACTGGAAGCATAGCTATATTCATGCATCCCACCAACGTGAAAATTGTTTACATAATTCCCACTCTTGATATGGATGAAGGCGGTGGGATACTTGAATTCCTGTATTTGTTGATAAGGCACCTGGATCGCAGTTATTACGAGGTAGAAATATTGGTGTTCTACTCGATTCCTAACCATGCCTCTCGTTTTAGAGACCTGGGAGCTTCAGTACACATTGCCGCTGATAAAAGGGAGGACAATACCTACCTTACCTTGTTTCGATGGCTTGCTGAAAAGATTAGAAAACTGCAGCCTCATATTGTCCATACCAGCGTTTATTGGGCAGACACGCTCGGAAGAGAGGTCGCTGATAAGTGCAATGTGCCAGTAGTGATGATGACAGAACATAATACCAATTTAAATGAAACAGTTGATCAACAGCGTATAAAAAAAAGACTGTCCTTAAAGACTGATGCTGTGGCTTGTGTGACAAACGTTGTAAAAAACTATTCGGTAAAAGTAGACGGCATAGATGCCGACAGGATTGAAGTAATCCCTTGCGGGTTCAATCTCGACAAATACGCTAAGAATATAGAAGACATAAACGAGCTTTCGAGAGATTTTTATTTCGTTGGGAGACTGGTTGATCAAAAGAAGCCCTTGGAACTGATTGAAGTGTTTGCGTCTCTTGCCAAAAAACATCCGGGATGTCGACTTATGTATGTGGGAGACGGGCCACTCCATAAAAAATGCGAACTATTGATCAAGTCTTTGGGTATGACAGGTACCATTTTTCTGGAGGGGTATAAGGAAAATCCATTTGAATCCGTTCAACCCGGATCAATTCTTCTACTCAATTCCGCCTATGAAGGTCAGGGTATTGTCTTGATGGAGGCCATGGCCCAGGGCCTGTTGTGCATTGCATCCGATTGTGGCGGTGTTCCTGAAGTAATTGACCACAATGTCAACGGCTTCCTTTTTAAGACGAACGACCAAGACGCTTTAAAGCGGACAATTGAAAAAGCACTTAAAATGGATAGGGCCGACTTAAATCAACTTCGAAAAAATGCTCACAGAAAAGCTCGTGATGTATTTAATCCTCGCAAAATGGCAAATGACTACATGCAGTTATACCATCGTTTGTTAGAGAATAAATTGGTTGACCTGTAAATAAACCATAAACCGGCTCACACCTCTATCCCTCTTTTTTCCGAAAAAAAACAACATTTGATTTACACGCTAAGATGAAAATAGTACAAAGTTTTTGGTCTAAGCCATATCTGGAAAGTAACGTTCATAACGATTTCTTTTTTAAAAGCTGGATACTCAGCTCCTGGCAATTATGTCAATTTCACGAACGAGTAGAACTGGTGACGGATGAAGTAGGGTATGATATACTCATCAAACAATTGGAATTGCCTTACACCGATGTGAAAATAATTTTGGACCAGATATCAGATTATCCTTCACAGCTATGGGCAGCGGGAAAATTGCTGGCATACGGAGTTCAGAAAGAACCTTTTCTCCACCTCGATTCCGATATTTACATATGGCAACCTTTGGATTTAAGACCAGATGATGATTTGGTTTGCTTTCATTTCGAAAAAGATCGTGATATTTATCAAAAATACCTGGAGAGTCTCAAATCATATGTTTCATATGTGCCTGAATGTCTGGAACATATTTTCAAACAAGGAGCTAACCTTAACGCCGCAAACGCCGCAGTTTTGGGAGGTAATAACATAGATTTTATCCATAAGTATGTAAGTGAGGCTTTCCTTTTCATTGATAAAAACCTTACAGAAATCAGAAAGGCGGGCGAAAACATGGCTAATTTCAACGTAATTTTCGAACAACTACTTTTCTACAACATGGCACACCCGGAGAGACAAATACGATGTTACGTTCCGGATGAGTATGCGCGATATCATTCATTTTCAGACGCTCCGGACAAGGTAAACATCATTCATGCCAGGCGAGACTATCGGGATGATCTCTATCTAAGAAAACGAATGGAATACCTTTTGACCAAAAGATACCCGGAAGCATTACAACGGATGGAGCGCCTGGAATCATTTAATAAAACAAAAACAATGATAAGTATTGAGGAACTTGATCATATGGCTCATAGCTATGATGAAACGCTTAACAAGCTTTTTCCGGCCACAATAAATGAATTGAGTAGACAAAAGTATACTGAACAACGTGAGATGTTAGCATCCGAAGGTTCTTTACAGATAGAATCATTTGAGCAAAATATTCTTCAGCTCAGTAACAAAAAGTTACAGCGTCATCTAGAGCTGGATAAGCGTTTTGCTAATTTTAAAGAAGCTATTCAAAAAAACGACAAGTCTTTCCATCGAATATGGCAAGAAAAGCTAGACAACGGTCAGAAATTACTAGACCTGCCGGACGAAGAGCTTTTTGAAAAGAAGTTCAAACTATCTGAATTTGTAATAATACAACAATTGGATGAAAAGCATATTTCGTTTCTGGATATTGACAGTTTGTTACATGGCGAAACGCTTTTTAACTACCTGGCTGACTATGGAATGAGTGCATATATTTTCGAACCATCTGTTGGGATAGGAGAGTATATTACACGGAAATTGGGAGTGGATCTCATGTTGTTTGAGTGTTTTAGAAAAAACTACTCGGCGTACAAAACCATGGATAACTTAATGAATTACTTCGAGGCACATGGCCAGGAAGTATTTGATCAAGTAGCGAAAATGGCAACACATCCTTGGGTTAAAGACACCAAATATTTTTTCAAAGACAAACTAGAGTTTAAAATAAAGGGCCTGATAGGCTGCTCTGTTATTGTTCCGCATTAACGAAAAGTTAGCTCAAAACGGCATTTCTATACTTGCCTTTAGATACTCTCTTTGGTAGTTGAAAACGAAAACTGGTCATGACTGGATGGAAACTCTGACATGACTTTCTCCGAGACTTTGATAAGTTCCAATCGGTCTACTCTTTGATCCACTTTGCCCTTCTCATTATAGATCATCATGTTGATAGATAAACGCATGTCGTACGGATTTTCTTTACCCTTACAATAACCTGTAAATAACAAATTAAAACACTCATGCTGAAAAGTGAATTCTGAAAACGCCGAACATAATAAACTGCCATAATTTTCATTAATAATTCCCGAAAAATGGGTGGTTATCATAGATCCGGAATCGGGCGTGATATGCATTTTTCCTTTGATTTGATGTTGGCTGCAGGAAGATATAGACATAGATAGTTCCTGTTCGGATTTCCAGAAACCAATGAGTTTGGGTGGTAAATAAATCATTCAGTTGCTACTTTTTACAATTCAATCTTTCACACGCCCTTCCATAGACTTCTAGTGTGCTAATGCTACATTTTGTGGTAAATAATATATCTAAAAATAACACTAATTGATGTTAAATGAAAACAGTTTTTGTGATAAATTATTTTTAAGATAATGTTAACTTTTATTTATGCATAAGATCACACATGACAGAAAACGAGCGGTTTTCAATAAACGATTTCTTTGTTGATGACCTGTTTTTCGTTATATCAGCCATGGGGTTAGAAGCAGATCGTACACACAATCTTGACACTAAACTTCATCGGGGAGACCCCTATTTGAGTATAGGATTTTGATTAGCTAATCGTACTATAGAATGAGTTTATTCCTTTTCCTCAATGGTCATTCAGTCACTTTGAGTTATTGGATATCTCATATACATTGTAAGATGAAAAATGCCACCCCGAAATAACATCCGGAGTGGCTTTGGGTACTAGTTCTCAAACTCAAACGATTTCTCTTTAGCTTTCGATTTGACCGATTTAAGGATAGCGCTCTCTAATCCGTTAGAGGTAGCGGTATCTTGTGCTTGTACATAGTTCTTTCGCAATTTGGCCAGGTTTTGGATCTCAGACTGAACGGCTTTGCGTTTTTCTTTTTGCGCAAACAAGTACTTTTCTTTCTCGACAAGGCTCAGGTTACGCATTTCTTCGGGCAATTCCTGATCTGACAGGGTCTTTAGCTCCACCTTATTTTTATCGATAGCATCCACCAGATCCCAATCTTCATTTTTATAGGCATGGGATTTACTCTTGGTGATGGCCCGCTTCACTTTGTTCTCCTTACTCAACTGGCTGGCATTTGCGTCTTCTCTGAGCTGCCGTGATTTATTGGCTTGACCATGTTGCCCGTAACCAATGTAAGTTTTGTTAAGGACGTCATTTAGAGAGTCAATCTTATCGTCATAAGGAGAGGGGATGTACACCGTGGCCTTATCCATATCGATATTCATGTAGCTACCACCGCCGATTTCAGCGCCTTTCTTCCACAGCTCATGTATCCCACGGCGGTAGTCGCCACAATAAATTGTATTCACCACTACGTCAGACGACATAGCCAATGCACACGCTTTTTCAAAGGGTACAAGACCCTGTGAGAACTCTTCGTTTCCAGCTATAAAGATGAATTTCAAATCATCCGGATCATCACCCCAATCCATATTCTCCAATGATTTGGTGATTACCGTGCCGCAATATTCTGAACCTCCATGCGTGGTCAGGGCAAATAACTGCCGTGATACTTCATCCAGATCCTGCGTGAAGTTGCTGACTTGGCGTACATAGCCTGAGGTTATGCTTAGGTTATCGTTGCCGTACTCATATAGCGCCAGGTGCAGTTCGGCAGGTACACCAGAATGCTTGGCTTCTGTCATTTCATATACAATATTCCACAACTGTGACTTGGCCTGGTCGATCAAACCATCCATGCTGTTACTGGTGTCTAAAAGCAGCGCTAGCCGGATATTTCGAGCTGCAGGAAGAGGTGGGCGAGGTTCGTGGTCGGCAATTAGAGGCTCGGGTAGAGTCAGCGAATGACTAAATACGAGTGCAAAGGAGGTAGCCATGGTGATGGCGATGAGGATGAATATCGGTTTCTTTTTCATGATGCTTATGTTTTAGGTCTATCAACGCATCATACAATTCACTAAACAGTTAGAATTAGTGAACGAGGTATATCACTTAGTTAACAGGACCGCACAGGAAATGAAATAGCGTACCTTTGATCATGGCCAAAAAGAGGATCACATTCTTTATCACGACCATACTGCTTTTGGTTTTTCTGGTCAGCGCTCGGGCGCAAAAAGAGAAAAAAGCCTCAAGCACAGACTTTAAAACAAGGTCAATAAAAGAATTAGAAATAGCAAAGCAATATATTGATAATCAACCGATTAAATCCATTGAATTATTAGGCCAATATTTCAAAAGCAACGTAAAACGCATAACCCCACAGGAAGAAGTAGAGCTTTACCAGCTTCTGGGAAAGGCGCATTACAACCTGCAACAGTACGATCTGGCCTTACAGAATTTCAAGAAAGTAGAGTCCTTTTCAACCTCACGCTCTAAATTGACCAAGAGAATACCGTTGCGGATACCACAGAGCTTGTATTACGATATCGGCAAGGTCTACCTGGCTCAGGAAGACTGGAATTCAGCTATTCAGGCCCTCAATCGATTTTTAGGCCAATATAAGTCCGAAGACCTCTTGAAAGGTGAGGGGTTGCTTGGTTTGGGACAGGCTCATTTGGGGAATGGCAACTTCAGCGAAGCTATGTCGTACGCCGACAAGGTAATAGCACTAGCGCAAGCATTGGGGAATGATTCTCTGGAAGGGCAGGGTAATCTGCTTAAAGGACGGGTATTGGAAGAGCGTAACGAGGAAGAATCCCTTGAATTATACCAACAGTTGTGGGATGACGCCGTAGAAACCCGGGATGTCAATACCAACCGGAATGTTACGGAAGCTATGGGTAGGGTACTGGATAGGCAGGGTGATTTTCAGCGGAAACTAGATTTTAAAAAAGAAGCTTTGCAGAACAGTTTAATCGTCCAGGATACGGCCTTGCAAGGCAACCTGAACCTGGAAATTGCAGAGCTGTACTTATCTAACGACCAGGCAGGAGAGGCCCTACCGTACTTAAACTCCGGGCATTCCGTATCCTATGAGCGTGGCGATATTGAACAACGCCTTAAGGCCAGTAAGACTTTATCCGATGTATATGCTGAACAAGGAGATTATAGCAGAGCCTTAACGAATTATGAAAGGTATGTAGCTCTGGTGGACCAGCAATACGAAAAGAAGCAACAAGAGATAGAATTGAGTCAAAAAGTACTGGAAAGTCTGTATGAAAATAGGGAAACCATTAAGCTTCTGGAAAAAGATCGGGAATTGAATGCTAGTCAGATTGCCCTGTTAGAGCAGGAGAGTAGTCAAAAGAACCTGACGATCTATGGGTTATTACTACTCATCATTGTGATTTTAATCGCGGGTTTTCTGTTATATCGTAGCTCACAACAGAAACGACTGGCCAACCAGTTGCTGACGTTAAAGTCATTGCGCAGCCAAATGAATCCGCATTTTATCTTTAACGCTCTGAACTCAGTCAACAGCTTTATTTCAAAGAATGACACACGTCAGGCTAATAAATATTTGTCAGATTTCTCCCGATTGATGCGCATTGTGATGGAAAACTCCCAGTCTGATTTTGTGCCGCTCACGGAGGAAGTGGATACCTTAGCTTTATATCTGAAATTAGAACACTTACGGTTCCAGGATAAATTTGAATACGACTTTCAAGTAAATGAAGCGCTTTTGAACGAGGAGTATGCAATCCCACCCATGCTGATACAGCCTTTTATAGAAAACGCCATATGGCACGGATTACGATATAAAGAAGGGAAGGGGAAACTGGTAGTAAAACTGTTAGCTGAAAATGACGGGCTTAAAATGGTGATTGAAGATAATGGCATTGGCAGAAAGCAGTCTAAAGCATTAAAAACCGAGAATCAAAGCCAACAGAAATCTACGGGTATGAAAAATACGAAAGACCGAATTAACTTGATCAACGATACCTATAACAGCAAGATTCGGTTGAATATTGCCGACTTGGAAGGAGAAATCACAGGAACGAGGGTAGAGGTATTTTTGCCAAAATCACTGATGCTACAACCATGCTAAAGGCCATAATTGTCGAAGATGAAGCGTCAAGCCGCGAAACACTTCAGAATTATCTATTGCAGTACTGTCCAAAAGTGACGGTTTTGGCAGCTTGTGGCGATATTAAGGAAGGCAAATTGGCCATACAGCAATATGATCCCGATATCGTGTTTCTAGACATAGAAATGCCTTATGGTAACGGTTTTGATTTATTGAAGTCCTTAGATGATATCCGGTTTGAAACCATATTTTTAACAGCTTACAGCCATTATGCTATACAGGCCATACAACACAGCGCAGCGAATTACATATTAAAGCCGATAGATATCGATGAATTGATCAACGCAGTGGAGAAGGTGGCGGCAGGACGGCATGAGCTGAACACTACGCGAATACTACTAGAGAATCTAAAGCACCAGCAAAACCAGGATACTAAGATCGTATTACCTGTAATGGAAGGCTTAGAAGTAATTAAGGCCAGAGATATTATACATTGCGAAGCGCACGACAATTTCACTAAGTTTCATTTAGACAATAATGACACACGACTGATCTGTAGAACACTGAAACATTACACAGAGATCCTCGAGCCGTTGGGGTTTCTACGGGTGCATAAAAGTCATCTGATCAATATAGAGAGAGTAACGAAGTACACAAAGGGTAAAATAGGGTATGTACAATTAAGTAATGGTAATGAGTTGCCCGTGTCACCCCAGAAGAAGGAGGTGTTGGTAGATCGGCTCAGAGGATAGTTATCAGAAGAGAAGTCGGAATTCTTTACTTAACATAATATAAATTATATAACAATCATCCATAACACAGGCTGACAACCAGCTAGTTATATAATTCTATATTATGTCTGCGCTCCGTTACTCTACGCTTGCCTTCGCCAAACCGCTCAGGTAAATAGAACGCACGGGCGAGCCCGCCATGATGTACAGTCTGGAGTCTAACCAAGTTGTTATATAATTAGTCGTTATATTAAATAGCCGCTCGGCCAGCGCACTGATCCATCCGCACGGCTTGCCCTGTCCAAACGGCTATTAATAGTTTTACCCACGCGCTTTCAGGCTTGGTGCCTGATATGCGACCCAGTGCAAGAGATTCCCAGGCAAAGGTTCTCGTTCTAAATTTCGTTATTCGGGTAATTGTTCGATTCATTTTCAAATACGCGATTCTCAGCGATTAGGAATTTGCCTGTAAAACACTTGCAGGCCCACGCTTTGTTTGGCTCACAGCACAAGCCATCATATACCTCGTCATTGCGAGGAAACTTTGCGTACATTGGTGACGTGGCAATCTCCTTGCTATCGGCACATAACTAGCTCACATCCTTATTGACTTTCATCTGTGTTCGCTTTTACGCTCAAGCCGCTGGGCTTTCACTTTTTTCATTGATAAAAAAGTAAACAAAAAATCTAGCCAAAATAATCACTATCAACCCACGGCCTCACCCGCGCCCGGTATTTTGGCAGGCCAGCGCACACCAGAGTATTCTATTTAACATAATATTAAAATACAAAGAATTGATGCCTTATCGTTAACCTATTTATGAAGCAATTAGGCCTTAATGGATAACTCGGTAGTAAAGTTCCGTAGAACTAGTTGACCTCTAAACTTAGTATTCTATCCATTTGAAAAATCGATTCAGTCTCATCTAGCTCTGATAACTCAAAGTCATACTCACCATGAATGTTTATATGTTGCCATGTCATTATTGAACCTGATTTTACACTAGACAAAATCTCTTGAAATCTTTCCTCTGATTCGCAATTAAGTAAGACATCAGAAATTTTAAGATAATTATAAAGTACTATTGAATTCTGTATTAAATGTCTAGCACCAATTGCAATCTCTTGCTCTTCTTGAGTTGGTTGTTTTATTTCTTGATTATTTCCAAAAAATATTGCTTTTGCGAATTGATGTGACTGCTCAATTCTATTAAGTGCTTTTTCTGTTGATTGGCGCAAACTAATATCGTCCAAGTATTTCAAAATAAAGATGGTTTTATAGATTCTACCAACTTGTTTTAGCGCACGATAAAGTGGATGCAGCTTTGAATATGAACTTAACCGCTTTAATATTCTTGACGCAGTAGTTCTTCTTAATTTGATTGTTACAATGACTCTGAGAATACTCTCCCACTGCTCAGTAATAAGCTTCTCATCTATGTAATTTTTTGCTGTAGGAAGAACAGAGTATTTTTTTTCGTGGTATATTTTTTTGGAACCATTAAATGTATATAGTAATTGATCTTTATAGTTC
>CALBPF010000087.1 GCA_937899105.1 uncultured Flammeovirgaceae bacterium
GGTAAAATATATGAAGCTAAAAAGTAATTTAAACTTGGCCTTTCTTGTTTTTACTGTTATGTTATGCTTTTTATGCAGACCAACTTCACCTGCACTTATTTTTGCACTGATCATTCCATTTCTTATAAAATTCTTGTCTAACCGGTCCTATAGAATCCTAAAGACGACCGGCTTGATTATTATTACAGTCGGTGTTTTTAGTTTAGCCAATGAAATGATCAGTATGCACCGCGTCATGGTCATTTATCAGGAGGGCGACATTATTTTTGCAATTCATGAACTTCCTAACTCCCCTTATTATGATTTTCTAAAGGTCGCTCCTTCCAAGAATATACATATGCCAGAAAATGAGAATGCACTAATATTAAACATGCTTGAATTCATGGTTCGTAATCCCATTTACTGGCTAAAATTATTCTTCGGCAAACTCGTTGTTTACCTTAGCCACATACGTCCCTATTGTCCTGGAACCATATCGTTTCTGTTCTTCTTATAATCTGGCCAAGCTACTATTTCAGCATATTAGCTCTAAAAAGAAAACTAATACCTCAACAACTTTTCGTTCCATTTCTTATCTATTTTTTGGTACACCTACTTATTGTTTGCAATACTTGGGTGGATTGGGACGCCAGATTCTTTGTTCCACTTTTCCCAATTTTAGCGCTATTAGCTGCTACCGGTTTCCACCACTTTTATCAAAGAAAACTGAAACAGACCAGAGCATGAAACTTATCTTGATGACATATCAAAAGCTGAGAATAATAAAAAGTTATTTAATTAGTCAATATATCGCTCTAGCCTAATAAGTTTAGCTGTCTGATGATATACATGAGTACAGGTTACATAACTTATAAATTCCAAAACACAATTTTATAGTGTGATTTAAACTTTTCAGCTCAACAGTTCATCGGTTATCATGTCTTCAACTTTTATTGAAGTGCTTTCAAGGTTATTCTTATAAATCCAGTCTAAATACCTCTGAATATTATTCAATTCCATCTTACCCCAGGTATTCGTATCTCCAAAGTAATTGACAGAGTATTTTATTGCGTCAACTATGTTCATTTCAGAATCCGACTCCGCCATCTTTCGCTTTAGTATTTCCGCAGCTTCTTCCGGATTTGAAATAGTATACATAAACCCTTCCTTCGTGGCAGACAAGAAACTCGAATACTCCTCTTTACGTTGTGCAATATTAGCTTCAGAAGCTATAATTACAGGAGAATAAGAATAAGGAACGCCATAATCAGCCATCTTGAAGGTATTGAGTTTAAGACCCTGTCCAAGCGCTGCAATACCCTCCCAATTTAAAAATATCCAGGTGGCATCAGATTTTTTACTTATCAAGTTCTCCCATATTCCCAACTTCTCAGGATAGATCAATTCAATATCGCCCTTTCCGCCATCATTTTTGATCATGAGCTTCACAATCTCATCCTCGTAACGCGCTTTGTAGGAGGCATAGACCTTGCCGTCAAGGTTTTTCGGGCGCCTGATTCCCGAACCTCTTAGTACTGTTATCGCGCTCACGTCTTCACGAAAGATGGCAGCAATTGCCTTAATATTAAAAGGCGCTTTTTTAGTTCTATAGCTCAAGACGCTCTCCATAGGACAGAGCGCGAAATCAGCGTGCCCCAACTCAACTCTTTTAGCTGGGGTAAGCTGGTAGTTATCCACTGCGGGCGAGATGATTTCTACATCTAAACCGGCATCTGAGTAATACCCCCTTTCCTTGGCTACCAAAAAACCTATATGATTAACGTTCGGCGTCCAATCCAGCGCGAGAGTCAATTTTGTCATTCACTTATAAATTCAGGGTAATACTCAAATAATAATTTCTTTCCGGCTGTACAAAGAATCCTGGTTCTAATATACCACTAAAATCAACATCTGACGGCGCCCCAAAGGTGAAGTATTCATTGTCGAAAAGATTATTGACAAAAGCGGAAATCTTCAAGGACGGCGAAATTTGCGCCTCTACTTGCAAATCGGAAACAAATGAAGACGGAACGGTAAAGGTAGGATCATTGGTCAACTCCATATACTGTTCCCCCAAATACCTCCCGGAAAGACCAACACTCAACGTTTCTAAGAATTGATAGGTAACTTGACCGTTAACTATTAGGTCAGGACTCAAAATATGTTCTCTATCCGTAAACTCCGCACCACTGAGTGTCAATGATTCAATATTAGTATCCAGGTACGCCAGATTACCGGAAAACGTAAGCTTAGATGTGGGTAGGTAAGTCCAGACCATCTCAAAACCAGATCTGCTGCTATTCGCAATATTGCGCCGTTCTTGAAGTCCAAAAGCAATAAAATCGCCAATTGGTGCAATCTCGTTTTCGAAGTCCATAAAATAGAAATTACCATCTAGCGTCAGCTTTGGGTTAGTAAACCGGACTCCAATCTCAAAATCATTAACGTATTCCTCTTCAAAGGACCCGCCGGCACGTACGAGCTGATAATTATCTATATTGAGTTGAAAGCCTCCAAAAAGGTCTACCTTGGTTGGCTCTCTTCCACTTCTACCAAAAGAACTGTACAAAGAAATGGCGTTATTAACTTCAAAATTGACTCCCACCTTAGGATTGACAAATGTCCAATTATAGGAAATATCTCCTTCTGAAGGAATGCCTATCCAGTTATAGTCTGGTGATATCGATAATTCAGCTCTCCTTATCTGAACATCGGCGTAAGCAGTAAGCGCTCCAAACTGATAACTGGCTTTGGCAAACCAACTTACTTCATCTTTTTGTGATTCCTCCCTGTAATAGGGGTTCGCTTTATCCGGCAGCGTTTGTTCTTCATTTTCCCGTAAAAAGGTATAGGCATGAAGCCCAGTATTAAAAAAGAAATCACCTTTGGAGTAGTCAGCATTTAAGATCCCACCAATATGATCATTCTGAAGCGGAAAGTTTTGTACAAAAAAGGTAGTGCGGAAGCTTGCTCCAAAATTCTCTACAAAAACGCTGTCCACATCCGGTGTTCCAAAGGTAAAGTCTCCCTCAGATCCACCATAATACCCTGTTAATCCTAACGTCCAATCATCAGACAGAATTCGGTTGTACTGCATCTGGAGAAGAAACTGGCTAAAATCATCTACATCGTTTTCGCTAAGATTATTAAAAGTGGGATCTTCATCCAAAATGGACTCTTCAATGGTAGAATACCCTAACCCATTTTCAGCACGAGACGTAAAAAATGTCAGCTTAAAAATATCATTATCTCCATAGCGCCCACCGCTTAGAAAGAAAGACGTTGCATCCGAATCTGTATTATCACGATAACCCGCTGATGTTAATTTGCTAAATCCGGTCATAAAGCCCCAACCTTTTTCATTAATTCCAGTAAAATGTTGAAAACTGCCGCGGTAGGTATCAAAAGAGCCTGCTCCTAGTTGGGCTGCAGTAAAGGATTCCCTACTTCTAAGGTTTAGTGTTTCAAAATTGATGGAGCCCCCGTAACTACTTACGCCATTGGAGCTGGTACCTACACCGCGTTGTACCTGAATACTCTCGAAATTTGAGGTGATGTCAGTAAAGTTCGAGAAGAAGACACCCTGATCAATCATGTCATTCAACGGCACACCATTCAGGGTGAAATTGATCCGTTCCTGATTAATTCCTCTTAAACGAAGTTGTCCGTAATTAGCAAAAGCGGTTCCTGACTCTGAGTATGTGTATAAGCCAGGTGTAGACTTTTCCAGCAGGAAAATCGGATGTTGACCAACATAATCCCTGTCGATCTCCTTTTTAGATAAATTGGTGTTAGGTACCGGCGCTTTTTTTGAAGCTCTCACCGCACTGATAGCCACCTCTTCAAGATTAATGGTTTTCAAGGAATCCTGTGAAAAAGACAAATGCGTAAGTAGCATGCACACGCATAAACATAAAAATCTCATTACTTAATAATTTTTCAGTTCAACAATAGGAAGCGGGGACTTCCTACAATGATTATCATACATTGGTTTTGAACCATCCCTACGCCAGCATTACCTGGATCAGGTTTAATGGGTATGATCTCAGCCGTAAATAGGCACCCCTTACAGTAAACTTAAGCACTGAAGCGTTCTTTTCATATTTGTATATATAAAATAGTCGTATTTTCATTGCATTAGAAACCAACGTTCCTTCTGTAGTATGAAATCATTATTGATAATAGCTATCATCTCGCTAACTGCCGTTGTAAACACTTTGGCACAGACTAAGACTATGAACGTTAACAGTTTAGATAACATTCTAAACACTTTATATGCAGTAATTTCAGGGGAAAAAGGCGAGGCCCGCGATTGGGAGCTTTTCAAATCGCTGTTTCATCCCGATGCTAAGCTCATCCCGTCGGGAAAAAATAAAGAAGGAAAATATTTTGCCCGCTTTATGAACCCCGATGACTATATTGAAAGATCCGGACCCTGGCTGATTGAAAATGGTTTCTTTGAAAAGGAGATCCATCGACAAGTTGATACTTTTGGAAATATCACTCAGGTATTCAGTACATATGAGTCGTTTAGAAGCCAGGCAGACAAAAAAACCGTTTATGAGGGGAATTAATAGTATTCAGCTATTGAATGACGGGGAAAGGTGGTGGATCATTACTATCTATTGGATGCAGGAATCCGTGGCAAATCCTATTCCGGAAATATATCTACCCAAAGACTGATCCTGCAGGAAAGAAAAAGTTGAGGTGGAACGTACAGGTGGAAACAGATAAATCAATTAAACTAGGATTAGTAACATTTTTACAATAAACTAGCGCGGGCTATACGTTTATGTACTCATGATGCGCTATTCTTTACTCTTATATCTACTTCTCCTGGCCAGCGTTTGTGTAGGTCAGCAGGACTACAGCCAGTACTATAAAACTAGGATTAAGGCTGAGCAGCTTATTGTAGATAGAAGATTCAATGACGCCCTGGCCGAAATGGAGGCATTATTCGCATCCTATGAGTTCGTTTTTCTTAGAGACTATAAGGTAACCGCCCAGTTGGCGATGTTAACCAGAGACCGAAACAAAGCGTTAACTCTTATAAAGAAAGCCATCGCAAAAGGCTGGAACCCGAAAAGTATTTCGAAAAATAAACTACTGGTTACACTTACTGAAGACGATCGGTGGGAAAGCATTAAATCAAACTACAGTTCAGATCCTAAATACCTGGAAATAAACTACAAACTAAGATCCCAGGTACACGAGATGTTCAAGAAGGATCAGAAAAAAGCATTTGGCACTTTGCTGAGAGTTGGGAACAAAGCACAAGAAAAATATGGCAATCGGAAATTTGCCCCGCATAGTGAACAACAAATCGCTGAGCTTAACCAAATTCTCGAACAGCACGGTTACCCTGGAGAAAGACTTATTGCAAATAATTTCTGGGCATCTACTATATTGAGTCATCATAATTCTATGTCGGAGGAATATGTGAAGCAAGACACTCTTTTCCAGTTTCTCAAGCCAAAACTGAGGGAAGCCGTCAAAAAAGGTCAAATGTCACCTTTTGAATTTGCTCTGGTATCAGACTGGAAAATGGCGGTAGAAAGTAATCACAGCTCTACAGCTTATGGTTTTTTAGGAGCTATTAAGGGAGCTCCTTCAGTACAAAAGATTAATAGAAATCGCGCTCAACTTGGATTGCGTAGCTTAGAATTACGTAACAATTTAGTTGATCTTGAAAAGGAACTTGAACTGAATTTCTATTTGCCGGGGGAGCCATGGCAGGAAGGTAAAATACAAGCTATTGAATGAATCGGCTTCTAGTGGAGCTTTGAAAATCTCATTTCAATATTTCAAACTGATTTAGGCGTAGTATCTTAGTGGGAAGTATTACGCTTAAATGAATGATTAATATTGAACTATTTAGGGAACTGGGTTTAAATTAAAATGCCCAAAATCTGATAAAAGATCATAAAAATAAAACATGAAAAATTTCGAATTCAAAAACCCCACTAAAATCCTTTTCGGGAAAGACCAGATTCAAAAACTATCACAAGAAATTCCTCAAGACACCAACATTCTACTACTTTATGGAGGTGGTAGTATCAAGAAGAATGGTATCTATGAGCAAGTGAAAACTGCTCTTGAAGGATACAACCTGGAAGAATTCGGAGGTATACCTGCTAATCCGGAATATGATGTTCTCATGGAGGCGCTCAAAGTGGTCAAAGAAAAGAACATCACATTTATGTTAGCCGTAGGAGGCGGATCTGTCATAGACGGCGTCAAGTTCATATCTGCTGCCGCCCTTTATGACGGTGAGGACCCCTGGAATATTTTAGTTGAGAAAATAATGCCTGAAAAAGGTTTACCCTTTGGTACAGTTTTGACCCTCCCGGCTACCGGCTCGGAAATGAATTCAGCCTCAGTAATTACCAGGTCTGCGACCAAAGAGAAACTGGCGTTTAGCGGACCGGGTGTATTTCCTGTGTTCTCCGTTCTGGATCCGAGTGTGGTAGCATCTATCCCTGAAAGGCAAATCGCTAATGGCCTTGCCGATGCCTTCACTCACGTTCTTGAACAATATATGACCTACCCTATAGATGCATTGCTTCAGGATAGAATGGCTGAAAGCGTAATGCAAACCCTAATTGAGATAGCTCCTGCTATTATGAAAGACCCGTCCGACTATCAGGCAGCCGCTAACTTCATGTGGAGTTGCACCATGGCGCTGAACGGCACAATACGCGTTGGTGTCCCTACGGATTGGGCCATTCACATGATGGGTCATGAGCTTACGGCCCTGTTTGGTATTGATCACGCCCGGACCTTGGCCATAATAGCCGAAAGCCATTACACGTACAACTTCGAATCTAAGAAGGAAAAACTGGCTCAATATGCGGAGCGGGTGTGGAATATAACCGAAGGTTCCATTAAGGAGAAGGCCAAAGCCGGAAATCAAAAAACTATTGAGTTCAACCAGTCGCTCGGTATAAAAACAAGGCTGTCTGACTATACCTCTAATTATAAAGGCGCCGCTTCAGAAGTGGCACGCAGGTTTGAAGAACGTGGTGTGAGCGGATTAGGCGAACACCGAAATCTCACTCCTGCTGATACCGAGAAAATCGTAGAAATGGCTTATTAGCGAAGTAGCCTGAGTAAAAACAAAAAGCCTCCAGGCGTATGACTGGAGGCTTTTTGTTTTGTATACAATCTATTCTAGGTTTATCTAAGAGTTTCCACTATTTTGAATGAAGATTGTCTAAACCAAACCATGAGAAATCACGTTCCGCTTTCCGCCAAGATTGCACTGCTTATTAATGGCAGCTTAGGTCTCATTCCTTTATTCCTTTTGTTATTTGGATTGTTCCTTTCATATGGACTTTTACAAAGCATAGATATACCTGCGACTATATACCTGACTAGCGATACAGAGATTGGAAAAGGTAGGGTGGTAAATGTTTTTGAAACCAGCTTTTCAGTAAATGAAGAACCCATCTACGGCTATGATTATATATTTGATTCTCCTGTGGGACCATTAGAGTGGACATCCTACGGACAGGCTTACTTTGACGTGGGGCAGGAAGTAGATATAGAATACAATAAAGACACCCCTGAAATCAACAGGATAGCAGGCACCACCAGTTCTTTAGGAGGTGGTTCAACATTTTTCTTTACCATACCTTCTTTGGTGGGCTTAGTTTGGCTCCTTATTAACATTAAGAATGGTCGGAAAAAGATTAGAGTAATCAGCGGCGGCAAGATTGGTAGAGGTGAACTTAAAAGTAAGGAACCCACCAATTCAAGTGTCAACGACCAAACGGTTTACAAGCTCACTTTCAGCTTCAAAGCAGAAGATGGGCAGTCCTACCAGGTGAGCGCTAAAACACATAAACCACACAAACTGGAAGACGAGCATGAGGAGATACTCATTTATGATCCTATGGATCCGAACAATGCGTACCTGGCTGATAACTTACCCTGGGGAGTGCCAAGATTGGTAAAACAAATGGCGCAATAACTTAGAACCGTCAGCGTGAAAAATTCATCAAGATTCCTGCCTATCCTAATCTGTATGTTCATGATAGAAACTGTCCAATCCCAAGATTGGCCCAACCTTTCTCGCTTTACCGAGGCAAATGATGCACTGGGTCTGCCAACAGCCGATTAAAAAAGAGTAGTATTTATGGGCAACTCCATTACTGAAGGCTTGATACTGAATGATAGCTTAAGCTTCTTCCAAGAGAATAGCTATATCAATCGCGGCATCGGTGGGCAAACCACTCCTCAAATGCTCATACGTTTTCGTCAGGATGTGATTTGAACTGAATCCTGTCCTCGTGGTTATTCTCGCCGGTATTAACGATTTAGCTGGAAATACCGGTCCGTCCAGCTTAAAAATCATAATGAACAATATTGAATCTATGGCTGAATTAGCCAGATCAAACGATATTCGAGTTATCATTTCTTCTGTTTTACCTGCCCTGGACTTTCCCTGGAACCGAGGGTTAGAACCTGCCCAGAAGGTCATCAAACTCAATAAGATTTTAAAGGAGTATTGTTCCAAGGAGAAGCGCTATTACCTGGATTACTTTTCACATATGGTGGATGTTCAAGATAGACTAAAAGCAGAGTATACGTACGATGGGGTCCATCCCAATAAGGCGAGGTACAAAGCCATGGCGCCCTTAGCAAAGAGTGCTGTTGATAGCGTGTTAAATGACTAATCCATATCTTTCGATCTGGTTCAGGACCTCTCGAACCATTAACAGCGTCCTGCTGGGAAAGGTGAGATTTAACTATCACATACCTATCCTGCTTTCCTGTCTTTCTTTGTTTTTTGATCAGTTCACCGATCCTATTGGAATTGGGACGGTCTACAGTCTCCTCTTAATATTTATTGGTATTATACTTGGATACCTTTTTATTACACAACTATGGCCATGGCTCATCTTACAGGTCGGTAAAATCTGGAACGGGAAAAGTGAAAAACCGGAATTATTGTTAATAATAGGGTTAGGTCAAATCCCAGTTGTTGTCATACTTATGGAGCAAATCTTATTTTCCGCTTTTGGCAAAGTCATTTCAGACTTTGAAGTAAATATTGCTCTTCAGTGGATTGTTTGGGTCTTCTACATGAGAACAATGGTTATTGGATTATCAAAAATCCAGGGTTTTGGATACGGAATTGCCCTGCTCAATCTAGTCTTGGCCATCATGCCTTTTTTCATTTTAAAGCTTTTGATATCTTAATCTTTACATACTCCAATGAACCTCTCATTTACTTTAAGCAAAGTTCCGTCATTAAGGGCTTTCTGAATAGCCTCCTTGGTATAATCCCAAAGCTCTTGCGAGCCAGATTTGATAGGACTGATCTTTTGCATCACCTTCTCTTGAGGCACATTGAATTCGGCCCAGGTACCTCCTCTATTTGATAGGTTTTGTAACACCGGTTCAAAACGGTCCAAGCTCTTGGCAAACTTGGCATCTGCTGTTTCCCCTGCTTCAAATTCCTTCCATATGGAAATAAACTCTGTTCGTTGCTCTTCAGGAAGCAGACCGAAAATTCTTTCCGCTGCGACAAGCTCTTCGTCAGAATTCACATGATCCTTGGCGCTGTCAAAAAGGAACGTATCTCCCGCATCAATCTCGACTATATCATGGATCAACAACATCTTCAGCACCCTGAGAATATCGGTGCGGTGATTGGAGCGCTCTGCCAAAACCAGGGCCATCATGGCCAGGTGCCAGCTATGTTCCGCATTATTCTCATGCCTGTCACTGTTAAAGAGACGAGTCTTGCGGACAATGTATTTCAGCTTATCAATCTCTTTAATGAAGGCTAATTGCTTGATCAATCTATTTTGTTCCATACTTAATTTTACTATATTCTTGCCCCATGGACAATCCTCATAACCAATTATCATGAATCTTGTGACTATTAGTAAAGTCATTTCGTAGCAATAGCGAAGAAATCCTTGACCCGAAGCAAGTCTACTGCTTTTGATACTGAAAAAGATCTCTCCGTTTCACTGCGAGATGACTTCAAAATGGATGTTCTCAGATAAAGATTAAGTAGTTATCCATAGAACTTTAACCTCTTCCCTTTCAACAGCTTCAAAGAAATGATTACTCTTGTGAAAAGTAAAGGACATTTGTCCCACCAGTAGAATGATCCGAACGAATACCGCATTTCTTGATTTTATTTTGGCAAATCAGGATCGTTATCCTAAAAGTTTGGTTCAAGAACTGAGCATAGAGAAGGGACATAAACTGATCAGACAAAGGTCTTTAGTAAACGCTGTTTCAATAATCAACGAGGGTATTGCCAAGTGCTATCTTTATCAGGATGATGGAACGGATTTTATACTTGAGTTCTTTGGTCCCGGAGAAGTGGTTGGTGAAATTGAGATGCTAAACAATGAATTTAGCTTTGCGGCAGTAGAGGCGCTTACCCCAATGACCGTGTTAAGACTGACGCGAGACCGATTTATCGAATTACTCACTAAAGACCCGGTATTCAACAATCACGTTCTAAAACTTCTAGCAGGTAAAGTGAAATATAAAGCCACTCGCTTTTCTTTCACCCAGACTCACACTTTAGAGCAAACACTCACAAAAATGCTCGAAGATATGCCAGACTTATTGGAAGTGATCTCCAAAAAAGACTTAGTAAGTTATCTGGGTATTACGAAACGAAGCTTAAATAGAACGCTAAAAAACCTGAAAGAGCAAGGACATATATAATTCCAAGGTTGAGCACTCCTTTCCCTACTTGAGCAGTACAAAAAACGATATGATACGCATCTAGTTTAGCGGTAGGGACCACCCACACTTTTTTGAAAAGACCTCTGGAAAGTTCACCATGCAAGAGCTTTGCCTATTCCGGAAGCAATATGATTGTGCTGGGTGAGATTATAAAGAATGCAAGTGGTATGGAAATAGACCCATCCTCTCAAAATATCTTTTCACACCTATTGGAATTGACTCCACGAACAGATCTGTTCGGTACCCAAATGGAGTAATTGAAGCGGCTGGGAGCCTTGAAATGACGCCCAGATCTATACTGAAACTTGGAATAACATTTTAGATGGGGGAGTTTGGGACGAAAACTAAATGTTTACCCGGAATAGATGACATAAAATTGGATGATGCCTATCGGCGTATGTTTGATTGGCATTGGGTAACGATACCTTCTGGAAAGACGTATGAGGAAACGGAAAAAATCCCACGGAGACTTTATTACAACTATTAATCGTATTGTAACCGAACTAAAAGTGGGAGGGCTTGATAAGGAGAAGGAAGCAGTGAATATAAAAATATTAGTCCACCTAATTGGTGATATCCATCAACCTTTGCATGTTGGCACAAGAGGGGATAAAGGTGGTAATGATGTGAAAATAGACTGGTTCAGCGAGAAGTCAAATCTGTACCGGGTTTGGGATCGACATGATCAACAGCGCGCGATATAGCTTCACTGAGCTGGCCGAAATTGTATCCAACGTTTCTAAAGAATAAATTAAGGAATGGCAGGCAGCTTCAGCGCTCGATTGGGCTCAAGAATCCATGGCGCTTAGAGGTCAGTATATAATCTTCCGGAAAACCAACGAATTGGTTATCGCTATAGGTATGATATGATAACTGGGACACAGTAGAACTTAGGTTGGCACAAGGCGGCGCTCGCCTTGCAGCGGCGTTAAATAAGATTTACGGCTAAGCATTATTTTTAAAGTAAAATCTCTCATTCACGTAGTCCAAAACCACAATATAGTTCTTGAGCAGACCTGACCCAATTGAACCTTCAGCATCCTGAATCTCTTTCCTACTAAACTTCCTTTTTACTACAAAATATTCCGCAGCAGCGTTGAACTCCTCAATTTTCATTGGGCTTCTTAAAGGTTTGTGACCGTTGATAGCGCCATTAATACCTCTTCCTACTTCAGCAGATACAAACTCTGCACCTTTGATATCCATATTTGACTTTAAAAACAGAAGTACGTCGCGCGAAGAACCCGTATCAATATGGAAATACCCATTTACTACTTTATCTTTAAAAGTCTGATATCTAAGTTTAACATAGGGTTTGGTATCCTTTAAAGTTAGATCTAGTTCAGTATAGTCGACAGGCGGAATATAGGATTGGGGTTCGGAAAGTACAATTTTGCTATTTGGATAGTCTATTGAGACTACAAATCTGCTAAAAACCTGATAACCGATTATTCCATGAATTTTTACTTTACCATTAAAAGGAAAGAAATACCGGCCGTTGGCAACTAATATACTTATTCCTTTTCCAAGCGCATCCCCCAAGAGAACCTCATTTTCAAGAGATAAAAGGGCTGTTTTGTTTCTATTGCGTCCGTAGCCGTTAAGTTTTATCTCTGTATCAAGTACATCCAGTTTTTTTGTAAAGTGATTACCAAATAAGATCACTGAGCGTCCACCTGTGTCCAGTACAAGATTAACCTCCAGTTCATCGTTGATTTTAACAGGGACTACAATAAGGTTATCTATAAGCTGAAAGGGTATTACACTTTCAGTTTTATCATTTACAAAATTGAACCCTTTGTAATTAAGCGCATATAAGTGAGAGGAAATTAAAAAGAGGATAAGTATGGGCAGGGCATAGTTCTTCCACCGTGGCCTGAGCCTGTTGTTATTGGATTTGAGCATTGTTGTTTGTGTTGACCTACATGAACTTAGCTCAATTCTTTGAGAAAAAAATCACCCAAAAAGGAGGTTTTTATACCTCCTTAGATGCCCCAAAGGCCTGTATCGAGTGATTTCTAATTTTTAAGACCTTATCACTGCCTTCTTTCAACGATTTTCTTGGCTATTTTTACAGCCATATGACCACATTCACCAAAAACCGAACACGCCAATCAAGAGCAGCTATCGAAAGACTTTATATTATCATGCGTCATTTGTTTTTGCGTGGTAGCTATAAACCTATGGGCATCTCCGGCCAGTCATTGATAGAGGCGCTGCTCGTATTGAAGCCTGAAATCTATGGGTCAATTAAAGACCCTGAAAAGGCCGAACTCGATGGGTTGCTCTACGTAATGGAACGGCTCCCCCATGGTATAGAAGAATGCAGATTCATCAAATTGGTTTCTCGTGAAGGTTATGAAGAAGCAGGATATAAAGCTATCGTTCCTACTAAGAGAAAGCGAAACTGCTTTCGAATAGATAAGGACCGCATGTATATCGAAATGACCAGGGGTAAAAGTGATATTTATGATATACTAACCCACCTTACTTTTTTGAATATCGAAAGTGACAAGATAAAGAACAAAGCGCTGGATCAAAAGGGCAGGATTCAGGAAGACTGGAGGAAGCTTGAAGAGGTAGTCCAAATGGAAACTGCCGGTGAAGAGTTTGATGAAAAGCGTGCTACCGTCTACTTAAGTAATTTCCTTGGCAGAACGATCCGGGAGACCGAAGAAGCAGTCAGGCAATTTGACAAGGGAAACACCCAACATAGTTTATATCATATTATATATTGGTTAGGTCGTCTCGCTATTAATGACGTCCGAGGCAAAGGAGACAAAGAAATCTCTTTTTCAGCCCAGCTGAGGGATTCGGTTGGTCAACATATTTATGGCGAAGAATGGGCTACGCGTATCAAAACTTTCCTGAAAGAAAAAGGTTGGGAAAAACGATCCATCCACATTATTAGCGCTAACCTGCACAGCATTCTTAATACATTATATGGATATGCAGCCCTGGAAGATATGAAGTTTGGTTCTGTTGAAGAATTAGCAATGGAAACGAGTCAAGACAAAAGTGGGCTGCTCCAGGAGGCCATCAAAGATTTTGCCTTAGTCCACGGCATGTATGAAATCCATGACAACTCAGGCACCAACCTTAGTGTACAAATTTTTGACCTCGACAAACTTGAAACGCATGCTATGTGCCCGGAATTGACCGGTATAAAAATCGATGAAGAAAGGCCGGTGCTAGTAGTTATGGACTACGCTTTTGGCGAGCAGGCATTTGAATGTATGGATGAGCTT
>CALBPF010000088.1 GCA_937899105.1 uncultured Flammeovirgaceae bacterium
TCTACAACACTACTTTCCTCTTCGGAAGTTAGCTTATGCGTCCATAAAGTATCTCCTTTTACATCCAGCTCAAGCAGCATCCCGCTGGAAGTGTAACTGAATTTTTCGGTAACATTTCCAGCTATTACTATGGAATTTACGGTAGTAGTCATGGACACGAATTCTGAATCGCCGCCATTTGAGTTATGAACATATTCTACCTGTGCAAAGAGTAGCCGAGGAATGAATAAAAAAAAGAAAAATCTGAAGCGATTCATTACTTACAATTTAATAAATCTTTCTCGGAAATCAGTCTAGTTTAAACTGGATCATCCGGCCCCATAAATCACGAAAGTACATCGTGTCTGTTTTCCCCTTCTCCCAAAAAAGCCTGGGACTATTCGGGTGAGCTTCAAAGTTGATTCGGCAATTTTCGTATGTCGAATTTTGTTTTATGTAGGTTGCCAAATGCCACTCTCCGGATTTGTAGGGTATCTCCGCCATAACTTTTGAGTACCTCATCGATAGAAACCCATCTTCTTCTCTTGGCAGGATTTCTCTAAAGTAGTCATACTTTGAAATGGCATACTTGGGTTCGTTATTTTCCTTTTCCCGGTAGAATGAATCTATTTTGGTTTCTAAACGCTCCAGACTTTTACGCCGACCCGGGGTCGCAACCCATCCTACCAACCATTTATGCTCCCTTCGTATGACTTCCGGTATTTCCACAAGCTTTATAACCAGGGGACCAATAGCTTCAACTTCTAAACTTCCGCCTGCATATTGCGACATTTTTTGTAAAATTTTTCTTGCCCCGTTATTTTCATCAATCCTATACGATATGATGGTACCTTTGGCGATCTCCTCGCTCTCATCCAAAACATCAAAGGTGAAAATCACTTCAAACAAATGATTGGGTGTCGTGTCAATGGACCTCACTTTAGCATTTACCGCGTCAGTAGATTTTATCTCCCATACTTCGAATTGACAAACCGCAGGCCTGGCCAATAGAATTAGACATATTATTTGTAATGAAAAAGCCCTCATTTGGTACATTAGAGTTAGAAATGTAAGGAAAATAAACATCAATTATATTGGCGAATCAATTTTTGATATTGGAAGGCTTTCGCCAAAGAAAAAATCTCATAATGTTTGTTGACCTTTTTGAAAATTAGTTTGCAGGGCATCGCTTTCAACGAAAGAAGGCCGGAATAAAAGTCAAATACCTCCGGAAATGAATGAATTACCTTTATATTTTATTGCCATCATTCCTCCGGATCCAATTTTTTCATTTGCACTGCAACAAAAAGAATATATTGCTGAATACTATAATTCAAAGGCGGCCTTAAGGTCTCCCCCGCACATTACACTTCATATGCCTTTCCGGTTAAAAGAGAGCCGAGAAGCATTACTGATTGAATACTTAGACAATCTAGCAAAATCCAATCCACAATTTCTATTAAAATGTGATGGTTTTGGCGCTTTTGAACCAAGGGTAATCTATATCAACTTGGATCGCCCTGATGCTTTAGTAAACCTGCAAAGGAATATTGGACAACTTATGAAACAACAAATGCACCTGTTCAATGCAAATTACAAAGACAAGGTTTTCAATCCTCATATGACCATAGCCTTCAGGGACCTAAGAAAAGCTATGTTCCATAAAGCTTGGGAGGAGTTTAGGGTAAAAAAATATACGACAAGTTTTATGACTGATTCATTCGCACTGCTTAAACATGACAGCAGACACTGGCAGGTACATCAGCGCTTTCATTTATCGGCTTCAGTGTAGAATAAAAGATCAGAGATTCAAAAGATCGGGCGGTACGCCGCTTAACAGCTGGGTAAAATGGAAAGGGTATTTTGGCTTATAATGCTTGGTTTATTATACCCGTAGCACACTTTTCAGAGGGGCCGATCTTTATGTTTTCTTGAAGTTTCCAATTAAAAAAAGGTCGAACACCGGAATGTTCGACCTTCCAAACTACATGAAGAAATCTATTGTTTTTATTGATTACTGATTAAAAACATTTCCTGATGCATTATTCGAAAAAGTATTAGCCGTCTCGAATGATACCGGAGTAATCGCAGCGTCGATGGCCAGTGCAATTCCATACCCGGCGCTATTTGTAAAACTGCAATCCTGTACATCTACTAAGGTATTATTAGGAAAATCTTCCAAATTGAGGTTCGCTCTTTCCACTCCAAATTCATCACTACCTCCAAAGGCGATGTCTACAAACTGCAATTTATTATTTACACTATTCGTAGATCTGAATTGAATACCTTTCCAGGCGCCGGCTGATTTTGTAACTCCTGTAAAAACTATGCGATCTGAAGCTGATCCGACCGCACTGAGGCTGCCATCAACACGTAATCCCTTATTTGCCTCAAATTCAAATACAGCGCCGGGATTAATTACAACATCTCCTTCAATGAAAGTCTCACAATCCATCAAGTAAGGGCTGCCATCAGCTGGTCTGACCCATGTACCATCACCCACGGGAGCGCTTGTTCCCGGGTGGGATACTTCTATAAAATCGCTACCGTTATTATCGGTATAAACGGTTGCCTCATCCAGGTACTGAAGTTGGAAAGGACTGATTTGAATACCAGCGCCTGTATTATTTGAAAACTGATTATTTTCAAACACCGTAAGCTCGCCATTTGACCGATAGTCAATTGCAAAACCGGCGCCGTCGCTTTCCCTGGAAATTATATTACTCATTTTTATCTTTGATGGATTGAGGAAATAACCAATGCCAAAATTTGTTTTCCCAAGTTGATTTGTTAAGTCCGAAGAACCACCATATTCGAAGGTCACATAGGTCAACTCATTAATTACATTGTTTGAATCTTCAAAATACAAACCTCTCCAGAACCCCTTGGTCTTGGTTTTTCCGGTAAATACGATTCTATCAGTCATAGTTCCAGCTGCCAATAATGACCCATCTTCACTCACTCTCATGAATACATCGCTTCCAAATTCAAGAATAGCCCCTGCTTCGATAACCAAATCAGCCTCTATCAAGATATTCGCTTCTATATGATATGGAACGCCATTGCTAAGGACGGGCCACATAGCATTGTCTTCAAGCGCTTTTGTGGTGTTTTTAGATAACACCTCAACTGCATCAGTACCGTTGTTGCTATATTCCGTACTACCTTCTAAATCTCCTGCTGAGATCACATTAATAATCATAGCAATATCGCCGTTACCTGATACCCGGTTATTACTAAATTCGGGGAATCGACCATTAGTTCTATGATCCATAGCTATACCTTTACCATCAGCGTCTCTAACCAAGGTATTATTGAACTTAATACGGGATGGGTTTAAGAAATAGCCAAAACCAACATTTGCCTGCCCTACTTCACTACTTAAATTGCTGCTACCACCATAAGATATTCTGCAATAAGTGAATTCGTTTATGTTATTGTCCGAATCTGTAAAAAGAAGTCCTCGCCAAAAGCCAGGTATTTCAGTAGCGCCTGTGAATATGATACTATCAGCGGCCGTACCAACAGCGCTTAAAGTCCCTGAACTTGTTATTTCAAACCCTCCATCTTGCTCAAAATGAATCAATACACCGGGATCAATCGTCAAGTTAGCGTCAATATCTAAAAAGCCGCTGACCACATAATCGATCCCCGGACCTAAATCTGGCCAATTCGTATCTGTAACAATATCTTGATCCACAAGAACAAAATCCGGTTGTTCTACGGTAATAACGACATCATCAGTGGCAGTATCACCTGCAGTATTAGCAGCAGTTAAGGTCAACGTGTATGAGCCAGCCAGATCAGGAATAAATGTGGCATTAGCTACTAGCGGATTAGTTATCAAAGCGATGCTTCCGGTTGGACTAGAGGTTATTGCCCAAGTCAGAATTACAGTTCCTCCGGCGGCGTCAGTGGCTGAACCTGCAAGAGTAACTGTTTCACCTAAATCCACGGTTTGGTCAGGTCCTGCATCAGCAGTAAGACCTGTGGGGGCCGGATCCTCGTCATCATCTCCGCAACCTGCAAAGGCCAGCAGGCCAACAATTAAACAAGCATTTAAAGCCCACATTAACAATTTTGAATGTTTCATAGATCTAAATTTTTGGTTTGTTAATTTCAAAGTGGCCTTCATACATCCAGAAAAAAACATGTAAACACAGTTTGAAAAATTTTTGATGCTAGCCAAGACACTTTATCTTGCCATTGTTTACATATCAATTCTTATGGGTATAAAGCAGGAATTCTAGATTGGAGAAGAGAGAAGCAGAGCTTTTTGAAAAGTTAAAGGCAGGAGATGAAAGCCAAATAAATGGCCTGTATCATTTGTACAGAAATGAATTTATTCATTGGTGCATAACGAACTACAGTGTGGATGAAGAGGGCGCTGCGGACCTTTTTCAAGATACGATTATCGCCTTTTATTTCAATGTGCGCAATGGCATTTTACAAGAACTGAGCAGTAAGCTTAAGACCTATATATTTGCCATTGGAAAAAATTTGGCGTTAAAGAAATTGAGAAAAGAGGCTCGAATGGTAGCTAATGATGACATGGTTGAACTTAATGCAGCTATACAAAGTATCGAGATATTTGAAGAATCTGACAAGAAAAAAGCCATTGCAAAGCTAATGACAAAAATTGGAGAACCCTGTAAATCGTTGCTCAAGCTATTCTATTTTGACAGGTTTTCAATGGACGCCATTGCCACTCGTTTGGGCTATAAGAACGAGAATGTGGCTAAATCTCAAAAACTCCGATGCTTTAATTCATTAAAAAAACTGGCCCTGGAACACTATGACCAAGATGACCTCTGATATGGATGATACTAAGTTAGAATTGTTTGATCGATATGTCAGAAATGAACTGTCGCATAGCGAAGTCCAAGATTTTGAGCAGCAACTTGCAAGGGATGTAGATTTAAAAAAGGCATTTGAAGACTATACTTTGTTAATATCTGGCATTGAACTTTCGGCTGCAGATGATCTAAAAAGCCGACTGCGCCAGCAGGAACAGAGGTATTTAAAACAAAAAGGACCTTATGTCGTGTATTTGAAAATCGCTGCCTCTATCATTCTTGTTGCAGCAGTGTCCTTTCTTACTTACAACTACAGGACTCAACCGAACTATCAGGATCTGTTCGTAAAGCACTATGCACCCTATCCCAATGTGGTTGATCCCATTAACCGAGCAGAGCAGAGTACGGAAATAAGTGTGTTTCAATTATACGAAAACAAGCAGTACGACGAGGTAATTGAAAGGCTGGCTAACGGTTCTAATAGCGATGATGAGCAATTTTACTTCGCACAATCTCAGCTAGCGATAGGAAACATCAAAAAAGCAATTGACAGCTTCAAGAAGGTAAGTACCACGAGCCGATTTTATCAAACAACACGTTGGTATCTCGCTTTATGCTATCTAAGCACACAAAATACGGATCTTCTCAAATCATCCCTGGAAAGTATAGTCGATGGTGGAGGCGATTACAGTAAGCAGGCATCTTCTATACGTGATAACATATAATCCCATGCACTAGTTTGTATAGCTTTCATCGGCTATTTTTACTAGTTGTGAAAGGCCGTATAATCTTAACTATGGTACTGTTGAGTCCTCTTTTATTAAGCGGGCAATCCGATTATGATTCAGCTGAATTCTATCATGATAAGGCCACCCCATTTGAGAGGGTACAAGAATATGATAGCGCTATTTTTTACCGCAAAAAAGCGGCTGATTTGTATCATAAGACTGATAGTATAAGAAAATTTTTGAATGAGACCTTATGGCTCGGCTACTGCGAATTGCAAATGGATAGATATGCAAAAGCCGAATCCATGTTGAAACCTATTCTTAGTGAGTATAGCGCTGAGCTAAAGGAATATGATATAGAAGCCTACTTTTTAAGTAAGCTTAGTCTTGCCGTAGCTAGACAAAAGAAGATTTTTGAAGCGTATACATATTCCAAACAGGCTTACAGTAAATTAAAACCGAATCAGCCGTCCTGGTTAGTTAATGACGTGATAGGAATGCTCGCCAGTACAACACGATACTTAGGCTTCTACGATGAGAGTCTGAAGTACTGTAACGAGTTAATAGGATTGGCCTCTGACTCACTCACAAAATCACATACCTATAACACAATCGGCTTAATTCATAAGAGGCTAAAGAATAGTGATATTGCCTTCAGCTATTATTCAAAATGCCTGAAGCTAAGAAGAAAGTATGGCCCTGATTGGGCCCCCTATGTAATGAATAATATATCAGACTTACATGCCATAAATAATGATTTGGACTCCGCACTTTATTGGGTTGACCGCGCTCTGAATATTAGTTTTAAAAGGTTTGGTAGGGTATGGCAATTGAATTATATACTACTTATGAATAAGGCGAATATATTATTCAAACTGGACAGCTCCAAAGCGTCCGAATCTCATTTAAGGGAAAGCTACAATATTTTAACCTCCATTAATTCAAAAAGAAATAATCCGATAAACTATTGGCCTCTTATTCAAACCGCCCTGTTTAACAATGCAGATAAGCTGGCTAAAGAAATATTTGATGAATCGGTCGGATCCCTTGATAGCTTATCGGTTATTACTCAGGCTGAGTATTTGATTACCTACGGAAGATACCTGCAAAAAACGGGGAACCCTGACAGTGCATTACATTACTTAGATAAATGTATTGATCTGTTCACTGAAGATTCTATTTCTACTCAAATTTCTAATTCAGGAGAAGAATTATTGCACATAAGGGTAGCTCAAGAGCTGAAATTGAAAGCATTATATGATCTCTATGAACTCAACAATGACGAAAGTTATTTGATCCAAATAGCAGCAAAGACTGATCAATTGCTTAATCAGCTCATTAACCAAAACTATGAGCACTTTAGTTTGGCGAGTTCCTCAGACTTTTTTGCAGGTGAGAACAGAGCTCTTAATAGCTTACTGGAGGCCTCGGCTCGATTGTATGAAAAGTATGAATCACCAAATTACTTAAACAATGTATCCAGGATCATTGAATCTAAACGCCTAAATTCGTTTAAGCGCGAGTTTGCTTTCGCTTATTTGCAAACGGTAAATGGAATATCTGATTCTTTACTACTCCACAGGAGGAATTTACAAGCCAGAATTTTTGAATTATCTGCAATAAAAGAACTTAGCAATAATCAAAAAGAAGAGTTTTTATTATTAAAACGCGACCTTGGACGAATTCATTTAGAAATAAAAAATAGCAATGAGAATTTCTACACGACTATTAAGTCAGGTATAAAGAGTCTAAAAGAAATTGAGAAAAGGCTTGCCGATGAAACTTTGCTGCAATTCTCTTTCGGCGACGAATATTTATATATTCTCACATCAAACAATAACACAAGCAGCCTCAATATAGTAGACTGGACAAAAGAGAAACAAGATAATCTGATTGAATTAATTACACATTTAAAAACCAATCAGGGTCAAAACGTGGCTGATGCCAACAATAAATTCCTGACGGATATCGACTGGCAGAATTTAGATATACAAACAACCCGTGTGCGGATAATAGGAGACCGACAGATAACTCTGATCCCTTTTGAAGCTTTGATTTACCAGGAACAACCATTAGTTCAAAAGCATGAGTTCATTTATACTAATAGCTTGATTGAGTTTAAGAGACCTAAAATAAATTCCCATGAACAGGAGTTGATCGCTTTTGCCCCTTTTGCAGACGGGGACAACAACCAAATAACTTCAGTTGTTAGAGCTAATGTCGGTTCATTACCCTCTTCTAAAGTAGAAGTGGAGGCAGTCAACAAAACACTGAATGGCCTCATATATTTAAATCAAGCCGCTTCAGAGAATTTATTCAAAGACCAAGCAGCGCGTTCGAACATCATGCATCTTGCCACTCATTCAATAGTTGACAACAACAACCCGATGAACAGCTATATCATGTTTGCTACAGACGATGAAGGTACAGAAGATGGGCTGTTGCACACCTATGAACTTCTGGGCATGCAGCTAAATGCTGATCTAGTAACCTTGAGCGCTTGTAATACCGGGGTTGGAAAATATTTTGAGGGCGAAGGTATGGTAAGTCTGGCGACAGGTTTTAACATAGCCGGCGTCGACAATGTAGTAATGAGCCTCTGGCCTGTACCAGATTATACCACGGCGGAAATTATGGAAAGCTTCTATTACCATATGAATGAAGGAATGGAAATATCCAGTGCATTACGGCAAGCTAAGCTGGATTTTCTAGAAAATAACGACTCAAACCTGCATCATCCTTATTATTGGGCGGGTTTTGTGATCAATTCAGATAGGTGGTCTGATGGATCCGATCATTGGATGCTAATTTTCAGCGCCCTATTGATAGTAGGGGTTTTAGGTATTGTAATTCGAAAAGACCTGTTTAATCGTAAGTAAATTCTTCCAACCTATTATTAGGTGTTAGTTTCATACTTTTAATCTTATTATCTACCTCAACATGTACAATATTCACTTGATCATCAAATAAGTCAGAGAGAATACTACTTTCTACTTTTATACTTTTTAGCTTCCTTATTTTTTCGATTTCGATATAACAAAGGATAGCATCCCCCTCAATCTCGTGCCCTAAATAATTATATTCTATGGGTTTACCGTTTATCTCAATCTTCAATCTTTTTAGAAGATAGGTTTTGGTCATCTGGTCAAGAGTAAGGCCATTATTTGGCAAAGTAATATCTAGTTCAGGCTGGTTCAAATCAAGTCTTATTTCACTCTCCAGGTCATCCAGAAAAATTCGTTGAATTATTTCGAGTGATTTTTTATTACTGTCATATTCTATCTCGCAAACACTTACATGCAGTGGATGCAGGATTGAAAGCAAAGCGAGAACCATTGAAACGAAAAACTTCAGCATTAATGTAATTATTTAGTAGGGGATCAAAATTATGATTTATACTTGTGGGCCAAAATAAAACAGATTTTATGTCAGAATTCGGGCTTTACTTTCAATTAGGTATGGAACACATCCTTGATACAAGAGGATACGACCATATATTGTTTGTAATAGCCTTGTGTGCAATATATGTCATTTCTGATTGGAAGAAGGTGCTTATTCTTATTACTGCCTTTACCATTGGGCACTCCATAACACTGGCTTTAGCCACGCTAAGAGTAATTCGCTTTAATTCAGACCTAATCGAGTTTCTTATACCGTTAACTATTTTTCTTACCACCATTTCAAACCTTTTCAAAAAAGAGAATGGTTTCAGAACTCGCAAAATACAGACCAATTATTTGCTGGCTGTTATTTTCGGACTTATACATGGCCTAGGCTTCTCCAATTTCCTGAGAAGTATTCTAGGAAAAGACAATAGCATTATAACCCAATTACTGGCCTTTAATATTGGATTGGAAATAGGCCAAATCATAATCGTAGCCATATTTCTGGGCGCTACGCTGATCTTAGTGGATATTTTTGGTGTAAAGCGCAGAGATTGGAAATTGATAATATCATCAGCAGTGGGGGGTATCGCCCTTATTCTGCTCTTGGAGAGTAAATATTGGTAATACTTAATACATAACTATGAAGAAGATTTTACTAGGATTAGCCGCTATATTCTCGCTGCAATTTGCTGCGGCACAAGATAATCAGTGGCAAGGAAAGTTTGAACAATTAGGGACTAACCTGCCTACCCCTAATGAGTATCGTACAGGTAGTGGCGCGCCCGGAGCGGCATACTGGCAGCAAAAGGCTGACTATGATATGGAGATTGAAATCAATGATGAGGATCAGCGTTTAACTGGTAAGGAGTCAATAACTTATTATAATAACTCACCAGATGTTCTTAAATATTTGTGGGTACAGCTTGACCAAAATGTGCGTGAGCCGGAGACTAATTCTCTAAAAGTAAGACAAAATGCACTTCGTGATTCGCTTCCTGCTAAAGCTGCGGCTTCCAGCCTGGGATTTATTGATTATGACGGTGGTTTTAAAATTCAATCGGTAACGGATGCCGCCGGAAAGCCTTTGTCTTACACTATTAATAAAACCATGATGAGAATTGATCTGCCTACTCCATTGAGAACCAGTGGTAACGTTCAATTTAACATCGAATGGTATTACAATATCAATGACCGCATGCTACTTGGGGGTCGCGGCGGAATGGAATACTTCCCTGAAGACGATAACTACTTGTATACGATTGCCCAGTTTTTTCCAAGAATGGCAGTGTATGATGACTACGAAGGTTGGCAAAACAAACAATTTCTGGGAAGAGGAGAATTTGCCTTGACTTTTGGTGATTATAAAATGAAGATCACCGTACCTGCAGACCATATCGTAGCCGGCACGGGAATGCTACAAAATATAAAAGAAGTTCTCACTAAAGAGCAGCAAGATAGATTTGAGCAAGCGAAAAAGTCATTTGATAAGCCTGTCATCATAGCTACACAAGAGGAAGCAATTGAAAGAGAGAAAAGCAAATCCAAAAAGACTAAAACCTGGGAGTTTTATGCTGAAAATGTTCGTGATGTAGCTTTTGCCACCTCACGCAAGTTTATTTGGGATGCTCAGGCGGTTAAGGTAGGAGATAACACACCATTGGCCATGTCCTACTATCCTAAGGAAGGTAATCCGCTTTGGGAAAAAGAATCAACATTAGCGGTAAAGAATACACTGGAAGTATATTCTAAGTACACAATTGACTATCCATATCCACAGGCAACTTCAGTTCACGCTGCGAGCATTGGTATGGAGTATCCTATGATCTGTTTCAATTTTGGGCGCCCTAATAAAGACGGTACGTATTCCGATCGCACCAAGTACAGGATGATAGGTGTTATTATTCACGAAGTAGGGCATAATTTCTTCCCAATGATTATCAATTCTGATGAGCGCCAGTGGACATGGATGGACGAAGGTCTGGATACCTTCGTGCAATACCGCACCGAGCAGGAAGCGTATGAAAACTTCCCTTCACGTAGAGGTCCTGCAGCAGGTATTGTTCCTTATATGAAGATGGATAAAAGTCAGATTAGGCCAATTATGACCAACTCTGAGCAGCTAATGCAATTCGGCTGGAACGCTTACGCAAAACCAGCCACAGCGCTTAATATTCTTCGTGAAACAGTAATGGGTCCTGAACTCTTTGACAAGGCGTTCAAGGAATACGCACAACGATGGGCGTTCAAGCATCCCAAACCCGCTGATTTTTTCCGTACCATAGAAGATGCTTCAGCTGTTGACCTAGACTGGTTCTGGAAAGGTTGGTTCTACACGGTTGATAACGTGGACGTAGCTGTTAGCGATGTGAAGTGGTTTAGAATGAGATCAGAAGAAGCAGATATAGAAAACAAAGGAAAGAAAGTCAAGAAGGGAGACCTCAACGCTACTAACACAAAAGGTGAAATGATGGATTTTGGAGATACTCCTGAACCATTCTCCTTAGTTGAGACTGATCCCAGGTACTACGGAGAATTCCAAAATAGAGTAGATGACAAAGCCATCATGGCCAAGTTTGCCGATAAGAATTTTTACCAAGTGAAATTCGAGAACAAGGGTGGTCTTGTTACTCCGATTATTGTAGAGTTCACCTTTGAAGATGGTAGCAAACAGGTAGAGCGTATTCCTGCGGAAATATGGAGATACAATGAACAATCCGCAACGAAAGTATTTGCCTTTGACAAACAGGTGACCAATATAGTTTTTGATCCAAATAAAGAAACGGCTGATACAAACGAAGAAGATAACATTTTTCCAAGAAAAGCCGAGACTTCTAAGTTTGATGAGTTCAAGGAAAAGTCCGGAAAGTAATTTATAAGCTTACATATGACCTCTTGCTTCCTGTCAGTTAAGGAAAGTGAGGGGTCATTTTCTTTTATACAGGCCTCTATTTTAGTGTTGTTAACATTTTTTCATACCTTGATAACTCATGTCAGTTTATCAAAGATGCCTGTTGATTATGGCAGGCTTTATTTTTTCATATGATGTTTATGGACAATTAAGCATTGAGGCGCAGTTCAGGCCACGGTTCGAGTTTAGAAACGGCTACACTACACTTCCTGGAGAAAGTGACAAGCCTGCTTTTCTCACTTCTCAGCGAACCCGCCTGAATATTGACTATAAATACGACAATAATATAAGCGCCTATCTCTCGGCCCAAGATGTTCGTATTTGGGGTGAATCCGAACCGCTGGAGCGCGATGCTGATCTTAATATTTATCAGGCTTGGCTCCGCTTTGCCCCATCCAGTAACGTTACGTTAAAACTAGGTAGACAGGAAATTGTATACGATAACTCTAAATTAATGGCGATTGCCGACTGGAGACAACAAGGCAGAACTCACGATGCCGCCTTATTCCAGTTTCAATCTAATGATTCTACCTGGTCGGCTGATGTAGCTATAGCGATCAATCAAGATCGAGAAGTGTTCTTTAGAGATTTGTACGATGGAAGAAATTACAAGAATTTACACCTCGTTCACTTGAATAAAAAGTATGCGACATCCAACTTCTCGTTGATACTTCTCAATATAGGACAACAACTCGCGGACACCAGCGTGATCTACACCCAAACTTTTGGTCTTTATGCCAAGAAGGCTATTGGCGATTTCTCTATAAACGGACATTACTATCATCAAACAGGGAAAAGAACCGAAATCACTAATGTAAATGCCTATTGGGTAGCGGCTGAAGCCAATTATAGTGTAAATGAAACTATGAGACTGGCGTTAGGGGCTGATTTGTTATCAGGTATACCCACACAAGATCTGTCAAACCCTAATGCTGATTCAGAAAACTTTGTCCCACTATTTGCCCTTAGGCACCGATACTTTGGTGTTCAGGATATGTTTTACTTTAACGGGTTTGATGTACCGGCAGGTTTAAGGGATTTTTATGTTAGGGTAGTTAAACAGATCAATGACAAGTCAACTATAAGATTAGATACACACTCTTTCTCTACGTTTACTTCTCTGGAAGATGGAAGCGGAGGTGGCATGGATAAAAACCTTGGATTAGAATTTGACTTATTTTATACCTACCGATACAACCGTTATCTTTCTATCCATGGGGGTTATACACAATTCTTAGCTACAGACACTATGGTAGCGCTAAAACAACGAGGTGAAAAAAATGAGCTGGCAAATTTTTTCTACCTTACTTTTGATTTTAAACCATGCCTTTTCCATAAGGGCTAAAGATTTATGACAGGAAACTTATTATAATAGAGTCAAAACTAGAAACATCTTAGTTGATCGCTGGGCAAGAAACCTCGACTTAAAATCAAGCTAAACAGGTAACTTCTTATGTTGTAATCTAATGAAAATCGGTATTGTTACTTGCGAAGCTCATCCAAATTTATCAGAAAGCGATCAATTCCTATTAAAAGATTTGACGCAATACAATGTAAAGGCCAAGCCAATGGTGTGGTCTTCGGAAGCAGATTGGACCGAATTTGATGCTCTCCTTATTCGCAGTGTATGGGATTATCACAAGCGATACTACGAATTTGTAAGCTGGCTTCATCATATTAAGCAAGCTGGTATCCCCACCCAGAATTCGATAGAATTGATGATGAAAAACTCGGATAAGACCTACCTAAAAAGTCTGGAGCAAAGCGGGATTTCGATAGTGCCAACAGAAATTCTTAGCACGAATACAACAGAAGAAATAGGAAAAAAAATGGACCGGTACGGTTGGAATAAAGCTGTACTGAAACCTACAATAAGTGCAACAGCTTATCATACACACCTTATAAGCAGTACTTCGGATTTGGATAATTTAATAATGCGGTATGATCTCAATTACCTTCTACAACCGTACATGCCAGAAATAGAAAAAGGCGAACATTCCTTGGTTTTTTTAAATGGCGAATTCAGCCATGCAGTACTCAAAAAACCTAAGCCAAATGACTTTAGGGTGCAGAGTGACTTCGGCGGGTCATATCAACTCGTTGAGGTAGATCCGGAAATTGTTAAGCAGGCCAAAAAAGTTGTTTCGCTCCAACCAGAGCTGCCATTGTATGCCCGGGTCGATGGACTGGTTTTGAATGATCAATTTTTACTTATGGAAATCGAACTAATTGAGCCGGAACTTTTCCTTTTGAACCTTCAACTAAAGGATCTTTTTATTCATGAAACTCTAAAAGTTTTTTAGAACTGACTCAATATTTATAGGTTACTAACCAATTCTCTGATATATGCAAAAAAAAAATTGTATTTTGCATGTTATAAGGTATGTTGTCTGTTAGAAATATTTGTGTTGGCCTCACCTTGCTTCTAGGAGTGAACACGCTCTATGCTCAGTCTTCAAATAAAATGACCATTGAGGAGCATCTGGTCTCGGCAGAAAAGAATATTGAGTTGGGCGATCTGAAAGAGGCATCCAGACACTTTAATGACGCTGCTATTCAAGCCTGGGAAGCAAAGAACTATCCATCTGCTATTGAATACTTTAAACGGTCAATAGAACTGAACCGTGAAATTGATAACAAAAGTGGAATCGCTAAAATTCAGAGTAATCTTGGAATGATATACTCTGATATGAGCGATTACAAGCAGTCGCTTTCGTTTTTTCAAAAATCACTGAATTATAGGGCAAAATTTGGCGAAAAATCGGAAGTAATCTCAACTTATATAAATAAAGCTGTAGTGCTAAACAATCTTACACAGTACGAAGAAGCAGCCTACAACCTAGAAGAGGCGCTGCGACTTGCTACTGAGATGAGTGACGCGGCACAAATGAAAAGCTGCTATGGTATGCTCGCAGAGACTTATGAAAAAGCAGGAGATCAGAAAAAAACCATTGAGTACTTTAATCTATATCGCACATTTCACGAAATGATTCAGCGAAATAAGCTGAATGCAGCAAAGAAAGAGACAGAGTCTGAGCGACTAAAAGTGCTGGAGCTGGAACTTGATAAAAAAGATCAGGAAATAGCTTTATTAAATGCAGCAAAAAAAATTGAAGCCTCTGAAGAAGCGCTGGCCAAAATGGATGTAGAAGTTCGTGAATTAGTAGAAAATAATGATAAGCAGGAACTCGCTATTGCTTTACTTGAAAGAGAGCTTGAAGTAGATCAATTTAAGCTCGCTGAAACACAGGCTAAAAATGAAGCTCAGAAAATATATACCTACATTATAATTATATTCCTCATAGGTGCATTAATAATTGCTTTTCTACTCTACAGAAATTATCGCTTTAAAAAAAGTACCAATAAGCAGCTCTCTGAACAGAATGAAGAGATTAAAGCATTAAATGATAACCTGGAACTACAGGTACAACAGCGTACTTCTGAACTACAAAAAGCACTCACTCATCTGGAAAAACACAATGAAAATTTAGACCAGTTTTCCCATGTAATATCTCACAATCTTCGGGGTCCTGTAGCCAGAATTCTTGGATTAGGTAGCATATTGGATTTTGGCAAACCGAAGTCGACTGATAATTTGGAGGTTATGCAGCGATTAGTGGGCGCTACTAAGGATTTAGACGCAGTAGTAAAGGACCTATCTATGATCTTGGAAATAAATGACCATAGCAATATTCCGGTATCCAAATTAGATATCATCGAATCCATACAGAATGTTGAACGCCTTTTAAAAGAAGAAATAAAAGAATCGGAAATTCAGATTTCACGTGACATTGATAAAAATGAAGTATATTCTGTAAAGAGTTATTTAGAAAGTATTCTATACAACTTACTCTCTAATGCCATAAAGTACATGCAAAAAGACAGACCGCCTAAAGTACAGATCTCTGTTAAACAAAATGGAAAGTATACAAAAATTGCCGTAAAAGACAACGGCGTAGGTATAGAAGAAAGTAACTATGCAAAGGTCTTCGAACCGTACAACCGTTTAAGCAATACAGGATCAGGCAAAGGCCTTGGTTTGTATCTGGTCAAAACTCAAACTGAAGCAATGGCAGGCAGAATACAGATAGAAAGCATCCTTGGCGAAGGAACTACATTTACAGTAGAGCTGCCAAAAAACCCTCAAAACTAGATCTCACATGAAATACTTATTTGTAGCAGGCTTATTGTGTGCCATCTCATCCTGGGCTCAAGAAATTCAACAGCTAAATCATGAACCTAAACGATTTGTAGACAGTACGGGAAGATATTACCAACAAGCTTCTATGCCTGTTTACTTGTTAATTGCGACCAGCCAGGGCGGTGAGACTATGCCGCTTAAATCAACTAAAGCTGCGGGTATTGAGCTTGAGGGGCATGGCGTGCATAGTATTAAACATCAAAACAGTATCACAAAAGTGGCTGACGAATTTCTAATCTTTGCCGATGGAAGGCCGCCCACTACCAACATCTCGCTCAAGGGGGCTCCATTATTTCGTACCTCTAAGACTGAATTCTATGGTAACGGATTGGAAGTAGAACTAGCAGCACGTGATAAAATGTCCGGTCTGGAATCAATTTACCTATCCACGGATGGCCAAAATTTCTCAAGCTATCAAAAAAAAAGCATAAACAAAGAGGGGAATTATCACTTCTACTATTATTCCGTTGATAAAACCGGTAATGCTGAAAAAACGAAAGAAAAGAAGTTTACCGTGGATCTTTCTGCACCGGAAAGCTATCATAATTTTATCAACATCTCTTCCGAAAGTGTAATTTCGGTGAATTCATCTATTTACTTAACCATTTCAGACAGCCTCTCCGGGGTAGGCAAAACCTATTATAAGTTCGATGATGAGGAATTCAAACCCTATCGGGGTGGAAACATCGCCTTCAAGTATCTAAGCGATGATAATCACGCCCTTACTTATTATTCGGTAGATAACCTGGGAAATGAAGAAGAGGAGAAATCAGTTGAGTTTTATCTTGATAAGACAGCTCCAATCCTGTCGGCAGATGTGCTTGGCGATAAATTCATTGTTGGGCAAAGAGTCTATTTTTCGGGTAGAACCAAGTTAAAAATAACAGCGGTAGATAATAAATCAGGATTAAAAGAAGTTGTTTACTCAGTGAATAATGGTGACTATGCTCCATATGAGGCCCCTTTTTACCTACCTAATCGTTCAGGCGTTCATAATGTGAAGTTCAGGGCCGTTGATAATAAGAACAATGCCGTAGATGACGATTTCGAACATAGTATAGGCGTTATTTACGTTGATTTAACCGGCCCGTCGTTAAACCATAGTTATAACGGCCCCACCTTTATGAAGGCTGATACTGTATTTGTAAGCCCTAAAACAACCCTAGCGATAAAGGGCTCCGATCCTGAATCGGGCTTAAAAGAAGTGGCCTATCGATTTGGTCGTAGCGGGGAAGAGCTAAACTACGAGGAACCAATAAGCGTACCCGGTGATGGTTTTTGGGAGCTTGAGTATTTCGGTTATGACAATGTAAATAACAGAAATGCTAAGCGCACATTATTTGTGGTGGATAGTGATGGACCCAAAATTATAAGTCAGTTTGCCGCACCGGCAAACAGCGAAGGAAAGTACCCATCATATACCACCATATATCTAGGCGCTATGGATAATGAAGTGGGCGCAAATCAGATCAGATATAGCATTAATGGCGGTAAAGAACAGTTGTACCTTGCACCACTGAGAGGCTTTAAGAAGAATAAAAAATATACTATTAAAGTAACAGCGTCTGACATGCTAGGTAACGAATCCTCCGACCATGTAGTCTTTTCTACAGGTCGCTATTAAAAGCTACCGACTCAATATCTGAACCATTAAGAAGCTTTCTCACCTACTTTGTGTAATTAGACTATAGACATTTGACTAAGTTCGATAGCTTTGCAGCCAATAAAGATTAAAGGCATGATCAAGAAAATAGTATGTGTTTGCGCTCTGGCTTTTTTTTCAGGAGTTTGCACAGCACAGGATTGGGGTGGTAAGTTCGAACAATTAGGTCAAAGTCTCCCCACACCAAACTCATATAGGACAGGTTCCGGAGCGCCGGGGATAAACTACTGGCAGCAAAGAGCCGACTATAAAATAGATGTAGAAGTAAATGATGAAACCCAGGTATTGACAGGTTCTGAAACCATTACGTACTACAATCAATCACCGGATGTACTCACCTATTTATGGTTACAACTGGATCAAAACGTAAGGTCTAAAGGCAATTTAGACGAGGTAACACGAACAAGCGTAATAAGAGATTCGCTACCTGCAAAATTCTTTCCGGGTCGTGTGGGCAATTCAGACTATGACGGCGGGTATAAAATAAGCAATGTAAAAGCAGCAACTGGTGAAGTATTAGACTATGTTATTAACCGTACAATGATGCGCATAGACCTTCCTTCTGCTTTAAACACCGGAGAAACGTTCACTTTTTCACTGGATTGGTCATACCAGATTTATGATAGAATGACGGTAGATGGTCGCGGAGGGTATGAATATTTTCCCGAAGACGGTAACTATGCCTACACATGCGCTCAGTGGTTCCCAAGAATGGCGGTTTACGATGATTACGAAGGGTGGCAAAATAAGCAATTTATAGGCCGAGGCGAGTTTGCCTTGACCTTTGGCAACTATGAAGTTAATATTACCGTACCTGCTGATCATATTGTAGCAGCAACAGGGGAACTACAAAACGCTAAGCAAGCGCTTACTAAAAAACAACTTCAAAGATTTGAAGAAGCTAAAAGCGCTTTTGACAAGCAGATATTTATAGTGACCCAGGAGGAAGCCGAAGAAAATGAAAAAGAGAGATCCGGGAAAAAAAGTACCTGGAAGTTTAAGGCGGATAATGTTCGCGACTTCGCTTTTGCTTCTTCGAGAAAATACATCTGGGACGCCCAGGCGGTGAAACTTAAAACTACTTCTCCCCTGGCCATGTCGTTTTATCCTAAAGAAGGTAATCCACTTTGGGCAGATCAATCTACCAAGGCCATTAAAAATACCTTAGAAGTCTATTCAGAACGTACTTTTGAATACCCGTACCCAGTGGCTATTTCCGTAAATGCTGCCAACCAGGGTATGGAGTATCCTATGATCTGCTTTAATTACGGACGACCGAGAAATGGACAGGTAAGTGCACGTCTTTTAGACGGTACTGTTAGCGTAATTGTACATGAAGTAGGACACAACTACTTCCCTATGATCGTGAACTCTGATGAACGCCAATGGACCTGGATGGATGAAGGATTAAATACTTTCCTCGAAAGAGAAACCAAGCGAGTCAGATACCCTGATCTTGATATCAACTGGGGTAGTCCTAAAGGCATTGTACCTTACATGAAAATGGAAAAAAACAGAATTCGGCCTATCATGACCAACTCTGAACAAGTACGTAGGTTTGGTTATAACGCCTATGGCAAACCCTCTGCCGCTTTGACACTTTTGAGAGAGACTGTAATGGGGCCTGAACTCTTTGATAAAGCCTTTAAGGAATATTCCGAACGCTGGATGTTCAAACACCCTAAACCCGCTGATTTCTTCCGCACCATGGAAGATGCCTCAGGCGTTGACCTTGACTGGTTCTGGAGAGGCTGGTTCTACACCGTAGATAATGTGGATATAGCCGTCGGCGATGTGAAGTGGTTCAGAATGCGAAATGAGGAGGCTAATATTGAAAACAAAGGAAAGAAAGTTAAAAAGGGAGACTTAACCGCCTCCAAAAGTAATAGCAAGGCAAGTGATTTCAGCAACGGCCCCGAGCCGTTCTCATTAGTGGAAACTGACGAACGCTACTATCGAGAGTTCCAAAACCGAGTAGACGATAAGGCCATAATGGCCAGGTTTGCCGACAAGAACTTCTACCAAGTAGAATTCCAAAATGAAGGTGGTCTAGTGACTCCATTGATTGTAGAATTCACCTTTGAAGATGGCAGCAAGCAGATTGAAAGAATCCCGGCAGAGATTTGGAGATACAATGAACAAAAGGCAACCAAGGTATTTGCTTTTGATAAAGTGGTAACTAATATAGTAATAGACCCCAATGGAGAGACTGCCGATACTGATACGGATGACAATATCTTCCCTCGCCCCATGGAGGAGGAATCCAAATTTGATAAGTTCAAAGAGGGAGCGGGGAAATAACAAGAATTAAAAAATCGGCGCAGTATGTAAAGGCCCTTTTCGTTTTGAGGAGGGCTTTTAATTTGTGGTATGATATAGCTCAGATATGATCATTCAATATTCTAATTTCAGAACAATATCAAAAAGCCAACATCAAAACTCATGAAAAATTTAACAGGTATAATCGCTCTGGGATAGCGATCTCACTTGCGAAAGATGGCGCAACGGTTTACATAACCGGAAGAACTGAACATCAAGAGAATGGAACAACTTCACTTCCGGGATCTATTTATGAAACCCAAGAGCAAATTATATCCAACGGGGGTAAATATTTAACCATTAGATGTGGCCATACCAATGACAAAGAGGTGATAAGTGTATTCAATCAGATTTTTGATGAACATAACAGGCTTGACATTCTTGTAAATTCCGCTTGGGGAGGTTATGAATACTTTAGTGATGGAACTGAATACTGGTTGGAAGAGGGGTTTTGGTCGTCTCCAATGTCCAGATGGGATAAGATGTTTTCTTCTGGGGTTAGAGCAGCTTATTTTGCCAGTAGTCTAGCCGCTCAAAAAATGATTGAACAGCGGTCAGGTATCATTTTTAATCTTTCCTACTGGGCGAGTCTAAGAAATCATAAAGGGTTGGCTTATTGTACCTCAAAAGCAGCTACTGATAAAATGAAGGAGGCCATGGCCTATGAAATAAGTAAATTCAGTATTCCTGTTATTTGTTTATATCCCGGTTTGGTAAGAACCGAAGCGGCGCTAAAGGCGAAAGATCACTTTGATTTGAGTAATTCGGAATCTCCCAAGTTTATTGGACTAGTCATATCCAAACTCCTAAAGAAGCCATAGAGTACGGCATTAAGGATATTGATAGAACACAACCAAAGCCACTGTCAATAAATGAAGCTTAACCTTTGAGTATACTGAATTAACAGATGCCAAGCTCCACGGCAAGACAACAGAACAGTTCGATCCAAACTTATCTACCTTAACGTGATGATTTTGCTCGCTTTTTATCCTCTATTTATAGCAATTCACTGCTCATTTGCCCACAATGACAACATTCGCTATTTTGCATATTTTTAAAACTATTTCAGGTAATATCTCCCGAGGTAAGAGGTACATGTTAGTCAACAATTCGATTGGAAGCGGAGTACGAGAATACCCCCTGTAAAATGCTCAAAATAAACATATTCATTACCATAGCGCTGTTGCTAATCAATTATAACGTGAAGGCACAGGAGTCTTTCATTACTATTAGAGGAAAGGTTATTGACAGTGAAACAAAGCAAGCGCTACCGTTTGCATCCATATATATCAAAGAAGAGTCTATTGGCACCACCTCGTCGTCAGATGGCTCGTTTATTTTCCATATTCCATACGCGATACGTTCCAAGACCGTCGTTATTTCCACTATAGGATATGAGACAATGGAAAAAGTGTCTTCTGAATTTGCGGCCAATGAAGAAATACACCTGAAGCCCAGTACACTTGAACTTAGCGAAGTAATCGTTACCACCGATAAACCGCCAACTGCCCGACAAATTGTGAAATTAGCACACCAGGCTATAGGTTCTAACTACCCATCGGAGCCCTATATGTTAGAAGGATTTGTGAGAGACTTAGAAAAGGAGGATGAAAAATATGTCGAACTTCTCGAGTATGCGGCTAAATTCTTATACCAGGGATATAAGTACACACCTAAGGTGGAATTACAGGAGGTAAGAAAAAGTTTCGAAACAGAAAAACACGCTTGGAATACGGGTAACGAACAACAAAACTCAATTGGAGATCTGATTGAAGATGATTTCATTAAATATGAATTCAGCTTTATAAAAGGATCAAGGCGTTGGAAATATGACATAGAATCAATCTTACCGTTCAACAATGGAGCTGTATACAAAATAATAGGAGTAAACCCACCATTTGAAAAAGTGAATCTTTATATAGATGTCAATACCTATGCTTTTGTGAAAATTGAACTCAACCGTTCAAAAATTAACGGTAAGTATTACAAACGGCGCTTTACCAATGGCCAGCATGAGGCCAACTATACTATGGTTTTTGAGTATCAAAAAATCAAGGGTCAGATGTACCTGAAGTACCAAAAGGAGGTAGATACATGGGATATCTTCAAAGGTCTTGAATCCGGTAAACTGCTGTTCGTCAAGCAGTTTACAAAAGAACTGTTTGTGAATAAAATCATAACGGATAATGTAAGCGATTATCCATTTAACAAAAACTTGAAGACGACAGAAACTATTGAAAGTCAAGCTAAATCTTATAATCCTGAATTCTGGGCAAATTATAATGTTCCTTCCCAAACCAAACTGGAAAGTCAAATTTTAAAAGAACTGGAAAAAGCCAGCATAAAAATAGACTAGATAGACGGAACCAACGGGTCGTAAAAATGAAAAGAACAAAGCCTCGCCATCAATAGACAGCTAGGCTAAATTTCTCAAAAGCCTACTTATTATAATCGGCCAATAATCGCAGAAAAGCTGCTTCATATTCTTTATCTACAAACTTGGCGTCCTTTTTCTCTGTAGAAAACTGATCCCGTAGTCCATATAAATTTTTGTCATAATTCGTTTTCACCTCGTCATTGTCACCAATGTAGTTCAACATATTAATTGACATTACATTCTTAGGATCTTTATCCTTACCCTCTTTTTGAATCAACAGTTGGAAATTATTTTGGATGTAATCGATTAAAGCGCCGTCACCCTCTAGTCTGGCATCCATAACATCTCTGGATACCTTCTTACCCGTAGTAGGACTGTAGAATTTATACATTTTGATTTTCCCGTCGGCTATCTGCTCAAATACTCTTCTTCGTGGAATTATCCCAGTTTTAGAGTAAGAAAACAAATCGGTGTATTTGACACTGGTATATTTAGATCCATTCTCGAGCTCAAAGCCTCTAATATCCTTGGGTTTTAGGTCTTCTTTATCTCCACCTTTCACCTTGCCTTTTTTCTCAAACTTAGCATACGCCTTTGGGCTGATATACGTAATTCCATTTTGCCACCGTTGTGGAAATCGATAATCTATTTGGACATACCCCTCAATGGTTTTACCATTTTTAAGCGTAATGGCGCCTTTGTTATACAGTTGGGCTTGTGCTGAAATTTTAATGGTAAAAACAAAAAGCGCAAGACAAAGCAATTTTTTCATGAATCCAATAATTTAATTTATTCAATATATCAATTGAGAAACGATTACCCAACTTTTCAGCTAAACAACTTTCAGATTACAAAAAAAGCCTCTCCCACGTATGAGGTAGAGGCTTTTAAATGAAGTTACTGGCAGGACTTATTCCATCTCCAGATCTACTCGCTCGACTTCATCATAACCAAAGATCTCCTCGAGACTCAACTCTGTCACATCTCCATAATTCTTTAGATCGTTAAAGTTGATTTTATCTCTGTTACCAATAAGTACCGTAACATATGACTGATCCTTAACATAGGTTTCTTGAAACTTCTTCAAATCATCAAAAGTCATATCCTTTACCTGATCATAAACATCTTTTCTGATGTCATAATCAAGATTAAGCTCCTTAGCGTTTTCATAGTTCCAAAGTACGCTTGACTTCGTAACACGCTCACTTTCAATCTTGGTGAGTATCGCCTTTTTGGCGATGTCAAACGCCACCTCCGACTCCGGCATATTGTTCAATAAATCACGCATAGCAGACATGGCTTCCGATTGCTTATCGGCCTGGGTCCCCACGTAGGCAAAAAGGATGTCATCCTTACTGGCTTTAGAAGGCGTTTGATAACTTGAGAAAACCGAATAGGCCAAACCTTGAGCCTCACGTATTTCCTGAAACACAATGGAGTTCATTCCACCTCCAAAGTATTCATTGAACATGCGTACCTGAGGGGCCTTCGATTTATCATATTGCTCACCCTTAGACATCATCACGAATTCTGTTTGTACCATGTCATAATTAGTCCAGTACACCTTTGGATCAGTGGTAGCTAGTTGGTCAAAATTTACGCGCTCGGGTAGGGGCTTCAACTCTTCTGGCACGTTGTGATACTCATCTAAGACTGTTTTTAAACCATCGATGTCACGAGGCCCGTAGTACAATACACGGTGTTCCATAGTGGTGATATTCTTAATCTTTTCGGTCATGCCTTCAGCTTGTAGCTTCTGGAGGTCTGCATTAGACAGCACATTGGTAAATGGCGATTTAGCTCCATACTGAGCGTAATTCATTAAGCCACTGAAAAGAATAGTGCCCTTATTTTTCTTCGCATCCTCACGCGCCTTCAGTTGGTTATCGATCAACTTATCCAAGGCCTCCTGTTCAGGTTGTGGGTTGCTCAAGAGACTTTCAAAAAGTGTCAGTGCTTTATCCATGTTTTCGTTAAGCCCACTCAACGTAACGTAAGTGCGATCCTGGGCAGCCGAAACTCGCATGCTACATCCGAGCTTGTAAAACTCTTTTTTCAATTCCTCGGCAGAATACTCCGGTGTACCTAAAAATTCAAGATACTGTACCGCAATTTTCATAGCCGGATCGTTGTTGCTACCAATATCCAGAAGAAAGAAGAGATCAAAAAGTTCATTTTCAGTATTTTGCTTAGCCAAGATTTCAATCCCGCTTGAAGTACTGGCGCGAGCTATGTCTGCAGTATAATCGACAAATACCGGTGAAATTTTTGGGCTCTCTTTAGCAGCTATTGCCTCATAAAAATCAGATTTCACTTCTCGATTGACAGGTACTTTCGTAATCTCGGGCTTTTCAACACGTTGTTTGTTTGGATCTTCACCGTTTCGTTTATAAACTAATACATAGTTGTTTTTATAATTCGCATTAACAAAATCAATTACCTGCTGTTTGGTGATTTTCTCTAACCGGTCCATCATAGAAATGTAATCGGACCAGGCCATATCATTAGTAAAGGCCATCACCATCTTATTCGCTCGAGACCAGTTGTTTTCCAATTGGTTCATTTCCGATGTCTTAAGGTCAGTCACGACCGCATCTATTAGCCAATCATCAAATTCGCCTTTCTTAAGAAGCTCTACCTGGGCTAGAATAAGATCCTTTACTTCATCTAAGGTCTGTCCCTCTTTAGGATTTCCATAAAAAGTATGGAGAGAATAGTCGTTCATGTTATCTACATAGCTCCCCGCGTTCAATACCTTTTGTTGTTGCTTGAGATTCAGATCTATCAGTCCGGCTTCCGAATTATTCAACAACATATCTACCAGGGTGACCATATCATACTCCGCTGAACTGGTTCCTCCGAAACGGTAAGCCACAGTTAGGTTCTCCGCGTCTGGCCCAAATACTTCAGTGGCTCGTGGCTCTGATATAGGATCTTCCTCAATTTTTGCTGGTTTGGTCAGGTCGGGATTAGACTCCCATGAGCCAAAATATTTATCAATCAGTTTTATTGTATTCGTCGGATCAATATCTCCACTTATACAAATCGCCACATTATTGGGTCGATAGTACTTATCAAAGTAGGCTTCAATTTCCGTAATAGAAGGATTTTTTAAGTGATCAATTGTACCAATTACGGTTTGCGTGCCATACGGATGTTTTTCAAAAGCCAGCTTATACGTTGCCTCATAAGCTTTCCAGCCATCACTGTCCAATGACCTGTTCTTTTCCTCGTACACTGTTTCAAGCTCCGTATGGAAGAGTCGGTTAACAATTTTTCTGAACCTTGTCCCTTCTATTTCCAAGAACTTTTCAATCTCATTAGAAGGAATATCTACTGTATATACCGTACGGTCTTCAGTAGTGTAGGCATTTAGGCCTTTACCACCAATGGCGGCTATCAATTTATCATATTCATTCGGGATGGCGTATTTAGCTGCCTCGTTGGAAGTTTGATCAATAAGCCTATAGTAGCTTTTACGCTCCTCACTATCTTTCAATGTCGCGTAGTGATTAAACATATTTTCAATGCTATCCAGCAATGGTTTTTCTTTTTGATAATCCACCGTTCCGAATTTTTCGGTACCCTTAAACATCATATGCTCAAGGTAATGTGCCAAACCCGTATTATCCGCCGGATCATTTTTACCTCCTGCCTTTACCGGAACAAAAACATGAGCCCTTGGCGCATCTTTATAAGTACTTAGGTAAACTTTAAGCCCGTTATCGAGAGTATAAATACGAGTCTTCATAGGATCTGAAGTCACATATTCATAAGAATAGCCGCCCTCTTCGGCTGTTTTGGTTTGATATGGCTCCTCAACAGTCTCTCCTCCACATGCTAGTAAAGAAGTAATTAGGGTAACCATAAGTAGTCTTGAAAGTAATTTCATAGCTAGCTTGTTCGTTATTTTTTGTAAAACTATTGAGCAATTAAGTATTCGCACGTCCATTGTACCATTTTTATTCAAAAGGCAGCTTTCCAAGATCTACATTTCCACCAGTCAGGATAATTCCTATTCGCTGATTCTTGAATTGCTCATTATTCCTTAGTACCGCGGCCAGAGGAACGGCGCACGAAGGTTCAATAATGATCTTCATTCTCTCCCAGACCATGCGCATAGCATTTATGATCTCGATCTCATTTACCAATAAGATATCAGTGACATATTGCATAATAATCTGAAAAGGCTTTTCACCCAGCGAGGTAAGCAGCCCGTCAGCAACACTCTTAGGACTTACCTGTGGAATAAGTTCTCCTTTGTTGAACGATTTATAAGCGTCATCAGCACCTTCAGGCTCACCCGCAAAAACCTTAGTCCCATTAGAAAAATAATAGGTCGAAAGTGCGGGACCACTTAACAACCCGCCTCCCCCTACGGGCGTAACAATTGCGTCTAGTTTATCGTCAACATCTTCTATTAATTCCTTAGCAGCTGTCGCTTGACCTGCAATAACCCGATAATCGTTATATGGATGAATAAACGTTGCTCCCGTCTCTGCAACAACATTTTGTAAAGTGGTTTCCCGGGCAATCAGGGTAGGCTCACATTCAATAACCTCGGCACCATAGTCTTTAACAGCGGCTTTTTTAATTCTCGGAGCTGAAGATGGCATGACTATAAATGCTTGGGCGCCAGCCAATTTTGCCGCTAATGCTATCGCCTGAGCGTGATTGCCAGAAGAATGGGTGGCAACTCCTTTTCTTAATTCATCATTGGACAGGGAAAGTACAGTGTTCATCCCTCCACGAGCTTTAAAAGCACCTACTTTCTGGAAGTTCTCACATTTAAAATATAGGTCCGCTCCAACCTGCTTATTTATGAAGGTATTAGTAAGTACGGGTGTCCTGTGAATGTAGTCTTTTATTCTTTCGTGCGCAGTGGCAATGTCTTGCGCGGTGGGTATGTGGTATAGCATATGTAAAAATATGCGTTGGCGGGTGATTTTAAATCAGAGTACAAGTAAAATCAATACCGCGGTTACCACACCCAGAAAGATGAGTCCTATTTCCAATCTGTTCTTCATGGTTTGTTGAGAAGTAATCATGATGTAAATGTCATAGATAAATGTCAGCGGCGAAAGCCCGACTTTCCGAACTGTAAGAAAACTGCACTGAATCGGGAAAAAGGATGACTGAGATTATCGCAAAGGTAAGACTGGATTCAGTATTTTGAACTTCAAACCGATGGGATATGGTGTTTATTAATGATCTCATCAACGGTAGCTTCACGGACGTTCAAAACAACCCCTGAGAAATACAAGACCTTTCCGGCCATAAAGTGATTAAAATCAACTCTTACGGTATTTACATCAAACTCTAGGATTTTACCCGTGTGATTATCGCCCTGATCATCGGTTATAGTCACTTGCTGATTAATCTGAAGAAGGTCTTGAGGTATCTCTCCATAGACCTCAAATGCCTTTCGTGGAACATTAACTATGTTGTCTTCTCTGGGACCTCCATACGCTTCTTCTACAGGCAAAATGAACTTGAAAGAATCTCCAGACCTTAAACCATGAATGTTACGCTCAAAAGCGGGTAGCAAATTACCGTTGCCAAACAGAAACTCAAAAGGGTATTTCTCATTCATTACCTCCATTAATTCGCCAAACTGATCGTTTTCTCTCAGCTCGTACTTTACTGTGACAACTGTATTGGTGTCTATTCGCATGGAATACTTAATCCTAATTAATTAAGTGCAAAAGAAGGATTTTATTTTAAAATGGAGGTACTTAAAGTAATGTTGGTTTAAGAACATCAAAGACAGGCTAAATTAGGTCATTTATAGAATAACCAAGATAACCGCAACAGTAACCAACCCCAGAAAAATCATTCCTGTTTCAAATCGGGTTTTCATATGTCTTTGCGATGTAATCATGTTGTAAATGTCTTAAACCGAATAAACTTCATCAACTCGAATCGACTGAAATGTTATATAAACCGACTGAAACGGGAGATAGAATACCCAAACAGTAGGAAACCAGCTTGGTCGCGGTTACGTTTGTTGGACTTATACGTAGGACATTCGGCTAGTTGTAAGAAACACATCATATTACATGTCACTCCTTTCAAAACCATTCCCAATTAGCGCTGACCTAGCCTCAGATATCAAAATTATAGTGCTTGCTATTTTATTCCCACCTCTGTTTATTGCTTTTGTTCAGCCTCTTGGCATTGTATCAGGGTTTGAGCCTTCGTTTTATGGATGGTTAGCCGTAGGTGGTTTCGGTTTGGTAAGTGGGGTGGTTACTTTAATTTTCGGAGTACTATTACCAACCTTATTCAGCCGGTTTTTTGAAGAATTAAAGATAGCAGGAGCTATTTTATATTATCTGTCCTTTTTTATTGTCATTGCCTCCGCCAATTACTTTTATAAAACTTATTTCGAGGGTGTATATGCATTTGTTTGGTCTGAATATTTGGATGTGGTTAAATACACGTTTCTTATTGGCATTTTTCCACTGACTCTCAGTGTTTTTTGGATCTATCAGAAACGGCTTAGCAAAAACCTTAAGATCGCCGAGTCAATTAATAGCTCTATTATAGAAACAATGAACCACGGCAATCTCATCATACAGGGCGAAGGTGAAAATGATGTGCTAAGACTTAGAACAGACGACTTTTTGTTTGCCGAAAGCACAGATAATTACGTTACCATTTACTTTGTAAATAATAGTTCCGTATCCAAAAAATTATTGAGAATATCTTTAAAGTCCCTTGAAACTCAATTTGCAGAATTCCCACATTTGGTAAGGACTCATCGTTCATTCATTGCCAATATTTTTAACGTGATCCAGGCAGAGGGTAACAGCCGTGGACTGACGCTGAGTTTGAAGTATACAAATCACCGCATTGCAGTGAGCCGAAAGCACATTTCATTGGTCACCGGACTTATGAAATCGTAGTAACCATCCCAAACGTCCCTCACTCGTCCCAAATATCCCAAAACAACTCCATTCTTTAATCTCAATCCTTTGAGATGACAAGATTTGGACTATGAAGAAAATATTCCTCTTATGCCTTCTATTGTCACCGCTGTTTGTCGTGGCTCAAAATTCTACCGAGGTCTCTGTAGAGATGAAAGATGGTATTATACTTAAAGCAGACCTCTACGCTCCAAATGACTTGATAAAAGGACCTGTTATCCTGATCAGAACCCCATACCAGAAAGAAGGAATGAAACCAATTGCAGAATATTTTTCCTCGAAGGGCTATTATGTTGTAGTGCAGGATGTACGAGGGAAGTGCGGATCGGGAGGTGAGTTTGTTCCTTTTCTCAGAGAGCGTACCGACGGTGAAGCGACTTTAGACTGGCTCGCAGAACAACCATGGAATAACGGGAATATCGGCCTATGGGGTTCTTCTTATTTAGGCTACAGCGCCTTGACATTGAGCGCTTCTGAAAACACACAGGTAAAAAGTATTTTTCATATGTCCGGATGGCTGGATGGTACCGAAGTCAACACACAGGGGGGTGCATTTCATCAAAGCCTCGTCATTCCATGGCTGATTTTGGAAGGCCAACGCTTGCAAAAGAATGTGAAAAAGATGGATCTGGAGAAACTGTTGACACATACTCCTACTTCTGAGGCTCTTCCCAATATGTTCTTTACGCTTGAAAACGGAGATTCCATTCATTTGAGTAAATTGAATATCAACCATGATAACTTCCCATTCGGGAATTCTAAGATTCCTATTTTTCATTACACCGGATGGTATGACTTTGTCTTACCGGGAGTGCTCTCTGTATATGAAGAATTTATAAAAAAATCTACGGGTGATCAATATCTGACTATCGGTCCATGGTATCATAACCAAGCCTACGGTAGTGATATTTCAGTGGGTGAGTATGAACTTCCGAAGCATGCACAGACCAGTCTAGGTATCCTTTTGGACGAGACTTTAGCTTGGTTTGATCATACTTTAAAGGGTAAAGGGTTTAGCACACCTTCTGTTGAGTACTATGTTTTGTTTAAAGACGAATGGAAAAGCTCCTCAACTTGGCCTCCTTCAGGTGGAGTATCTAAAACTATGTATCTCACTGATGGAAGTTTAACTCAAAATTCACAAGCACCAGTCTCCTCCAACTCATTTATATACAACCCCGAAAACCCGGTCCCTACCTGGGGAGGTGCGAATTTCCATTTCTTCATGGACGTTATGGGGATTAAAGAACAGTCGACAGTCGAATCTAGGGCGGATGTTCTGACCTTCACATCTTCGGCCTACAAAAAGGACAAAACGTATGCGGGTCCTGTACACCTGGAGTTATTCTATAAAAGCGAAGGTCAAGCCACCGATTTTACAGCTAAACTGACGGTAGTGGATGAATTAGGCCAATCCTGGAACGTCAGTGAAGGCATTATCCGCATTCCAAAAACGCAGAATAACATTAACAAGACCACCATCGCACTGAATGACGTCGCCTTTGAAGTAAAGAAAGGATGGAAGCTACGAATACAAATAAGCAGTAGCAATTTTCCCAAGTTCAATAGAAACCCCAATACCGGAATAAACCCTATGGACGCAACAACATTTATCCCAGTTAAACAAACCATTTATCATGGAAAAGAATACCCTACACACATCACAATCTATGAAGTTCCTCAGTAAGGCCTGCCTTATCATCTGCTCTCTTTTAGCGGAAATTTCTTATTCTCAAACGGAGAATAAAAGTTTCAATCAAGGTAAAAGTTGGTATGACCAAGGTGAATACCCAAAAGCTGTAGAGGCATTTGAGCAAGCTGTAAAGCAATCTCCAAATAATGCAGATTATTATTATTGGCTGGGCGCGGCGAATATCGGAGCACTGGATAAAGCTAGTTTCTTTCAAAAGGCTACATTCGCCTTTGACGCCAAATCAAATTTATTGAAGGCAATTGATCTTGACCCAAAGCATGTATCCGCCAGGGTGACGTTGGCCAATTATTATATTCAGGCTCCAGCAATTGCAGGAGGCAGTTATTCAAAAGCGCTGGAACAGGCCGATGAGATAAAGAAAATTGATCTTTTTAAAGGGGTTGAAATTGAAGCGTTGGTCTACCTGAATGATGAAGAATACGATAAAGCTGAGCAACTATATGTAAATATGATTCGTGATGGTACTAACAATAAGAAAGTGTACTATCGGCTTTCCGTAATTAGCATAAGCAGAAAAGACTTTAAACAAGCCATTAATTATTGTAAGAAGTCTATTGAAGTTTACCCCGACTATTTAATGGGCTACTACCAGTTTGGAAAGGTCGCATCGTTGGGGAACATCGAGCTAAAATCGGGGATAACACATTTAAACAAATACATACAAAGTGATTATCAATCCGGGCTTCCTAAGAAACACTGGGCTTATTTCAGGCTAGGAGAAATATACAGGAGCCTTAAAAAACCACTAGAGGCTAAAAAATCTTACGAACAGGCGCTGGAGATTAAAGGCGATTTCAACGAAGCAAAACAAGCGCTTAAAAAGCTTGATTAAAAGCACAAGGGATATGAGATCTCCTTATAGTGCAATTATAATAACCGCCACTGTGGCCAATCCAAGGAAGATCATTCCTGTTTCGAATCGGGTTTTCATATGTTTTTGCGATGTGATCATGATGTAAATGTTCATGACAATTAACACACCTACAATTTAGAATAACCCAACTGTTATAAAAGTCTGCTGAATCGGGAAATTGGTTAACTGAATTATGTAAGCTATGTCTAAAATTAATGCGCCTTTAGCCAGTTCTCACCTATTCCGGCCTCCACTTCCATTGGCACTTCCAGGTTCACCGCAGACATCATTAATTTCACCACGTTTTCCTTCATTGTGTCCACTTCTCCTTTTGGCACTTCAAAAACCAATTCATCATGTACTTGCATGATCATCTTTGATTTAAGCTTTTCTGCTTGAAGCCAATTATGAATATTGACCATAGCTATTTTTATGATATCGGCAGCGCTTCCTTGAATGGGTGCGTTGATAGCATTGCGCTCTGCATACCCGCGCATGGTAGCATTTCTGGAATTAATGTCTCGCAGGTAGCGTCTTCTGCCCATTATCGTTTCTACATACTCTTTTTCCTTAGCCTTTTGTTTGGATTCGTCCATGTACCTTTTGATACCGGGAAATTCTTCAAAATAAGCTTTAATAATATCGGCTGCTTCTGAACGAGGGATATTCAAATTTTGAGAAAGCCCAAAAGCCGAAATTCCATAGATAATACCAAAGTTAACTTCCTTCGCCTTTCTGCGCATTGTAGGATCTACTTCTTCCAAAGGAACTTTGAAAACCTTCGCTGCAGTAGTTGCATGAATATCCCGCCCATTTTTAAATGCATCTATCATGGGTTCATCCTTAGCAAAAGATGCCGCTAGACGAAGTTCGATTTGAGAGTAATCAGCGGATAGAAGTACATAATCTTCATCTGCCGGCACAAAGGCTTTACGTATTTCACGCCCTTTCGGAGTTCGTATAGGTATATTTTGCAGGTTCGGGTTATTTGAACTTAATCTACCTGTGGCAGCAACTGCCTGGTTATAGTCTGTATGAATTCGATCATCTGCAGGACTTACCATTTTTGGCAGCGCGTCTACGTAGGTGGATTTTAGCTTCTGATACTCCCTGAATTCTAAAATCTTAGCCGCAATTTCATGCTGATTTGCCAGCTTGCTCAATATCTCCTCGCCTGTAGCATACTGCCCGGTTTTCGTCTTTTTCGGTTTGTCTACTAACTTTAGTTCATCAAAAAGTACTTCCCCCAATTGCTTTGGAGAAGCAATGTTGAACTCATGCCCGGCTATTTTAAATATTTCCTCCTGCGCTTTTAGACTTTCCTCCTGAAGCTCTTTGGACATAGAGGCCAGCGCCTCCTCATCTATTTTAACTCCCTCAAATTCCATCTGCGCCAGCACATTTACCAGCGGCAGTTCTATTTCATTTAATAACTTGGTAAAACCTTCTTTATCAATTTCTGCCGCTATTTTTTGCTTCAGTTGAAGTGTAATGTCGGCGTCTTCACACGCATAGTCCTTAACTTCAGAAGGCTTTAAATCAGCCATATTCTTTTGATTTTTACCTTTGGGGCCAAGGACTTTCTCTATGGATACAGGAGAATAGTGCAGATACTGCTCGGCAAGCACGTCCATACTATGTTTGGTTTCCGGCTCTATAATATAGTGAGCCAACATTGTATCGAATATGGGACCGGCTACATGTAGCCCATATTTTTTTAAGACGAGGATGTCGTATTTAATATTTTGCCCAATTTTTAAAGTTCCAGGGTTTTCTAAGGCTTCAGACAAAATGCTCATGGTTATCTTGGCCTTATCCATATCTAAAGAAATGGGAATATAAAATGCCTCCCCTTTTTCATAAGAAATAGCCACACCAACTACCTTCGCCTCAACGGCATCAATGCCTGTTGTTTCCGTATCGAAGCAAAACTCCTTTTGCTGATTTAGCTCTTTTATAAAGTCCTCAATTTCGCGCTCTTCAGTTAGTAACTGATAGTTGTGTTGTGTTGATTCAATAGTGTCATGTGCCTTCTGTGGCCCTTCTTCCAGTTCAATGGCTTCCTTGCTGGCCTGGCTAAACATATCTAACTGGCCGCTAGAATTGGTCGAGTTACCCAGGTCTTGATTAAATACCCGTTTCATGATAGTTTTGAATTCGAGTTCATCAAAGATGGGCGTCAGCTTTTCCTCGTCTGGTCCATCGTATACAAGGCTCTCTTCATTAAACTCAATGGGAACTTCCACATTGATCGTGGCTAATTCTTTGGAAAGAATGCCCTGCTGGCCAAATTCCTGTATTTTTTTTTGCTGTGCTCCCTTGAGCTCGTCAACGTTGGCAACAATGCCTTCTACACTACCAAACTCCTTTAACAACTTTGAGGCCGTTTTTGGACCAATCCCTGGAATTCCGGGAATATTATCTACACTATCACCTTGAAGGCCGAGCATATCTATTACTTGATCCACACGTTCAATATCCCACTTCGCCAATACATCAGGAATACCCATCACATCTACCGCATTGCCCATGTAGGCAGGTTTGTAAAGAAAAATATGGTCCTCTACAAGCTGGCCAAAATCTTTATCAGGCGTCATCATATAAACCTCAAACCCATTCTTAGCAGCCTTTTTTGCCAAGGTTCCGATGATGTCATCGGCTTCATAACCGTCCAATTCCAGGATAGGAATATTGAACCCTCTCAAAATATCTTTGACAATAGGAATACCTATCTTAATATCTTCAGGAGTTTCCTCCCTATTGGATTTATATTCTTCAAACTGCTCATGACGAAAGGTTGGCGCCGGCGTATCAAATGCCACAGCTATATGTGTAGGTTCCTGTTTTTGCAACACCTCCAACAAAGTGTTTGTAAAACCAAACATAACTCCTGTATTAATACCCTTAGAGCTAATCCTTGGGTTTTGACTGAAAGCGAAATGCGCTCGATAGATCAATGCATAGGCATCGAGCAGAAATAGTTTTTTGGAAGGTATACTCATGCCTTTAAAGGTAGTTATCTGGGTAGTATTAAGATTAGAAATATACCACTTATTTCAAGCAAGATTCTTTAACCATCTTGTTTAAACCTTTCATATTAGATCCTTTAAAATGGAATAATATGTTTCAAGTTCGGCTAATTCAAAATAAGTATTACCAAGAAATAAATCAGATTAATGGTCTTCCGGTTTAACGCCCTTCAGCTTTTTACTCCAGGCTAAGAATCAATAAATCGACCAGACGAGTTAAGCGCTTAAACTATTTACATTATCGAAGTCGGGCATATTGTATATAATCAGTGCATGGAGGTTCAATATTTGAATTCTTCATAGATAATGCAAGCTGACCTCTGTAGTACGTACTATTTTCCAAGACATGTGTAATAATCTCCCTTATGGTGCTTTCATATCGTTTCCCCTGCGAGTTTTTATAAAAAATCATCTCCTCAAAAGTTTGAAATTGGTGTTCCTCAAGATAGATAGACCAATTGGTAGAGCTTTCCATCGTCATAGTTCTTAATTCCCGAAGCTTATATTTTTCCCATAATGGAAAGGGTGAGGTAGGCAAATCTTTGATGCGATTTAACCAAACAATCTGATTACTGATAATGTGGCTGAATAACGTCAATAAATTGTCATCGCTAACCTCATTTTCCTCTAGAGTTATTAACATCAGCTGATTGGCCCAATCGTTAAATCTTATTAGATCTTTAAAGTGATTTTTCATAGTTCAATCGTTCAGTAAGCCATTAGATAATGACGCAATTTGCAGTCTTCGCTAATCTAGGCATTTATCTTATGAAGACTTCAAACGTAACATATATAGTCTTGATATTTCTGTCTGGCCCTCTTGGCTCAATCAATTATGATGATGGTGTTGAAATGACAGCTTGCTCTACCATAGATAAATACATTATCGGAGGTTAGGATGTCCTTAGAACCATCAATGGTTCCGAAGAAGCAGATGGGATAATTATATTCGTAGAAGTACCGGGAGAGCCTGTGAGTAATGGAACAACAACTAGCGAGGCTTTCACTGTACGGTTCGGAGCTACTGCGGTGCAAGACTTCTTGTGGAGTACTTTTGTCAATCGCATGTCTTTTATTCATGAATCCAATGGAGATGGAGATGTCATTGACACGGGGTTTTCTAGTGGAGTCATTTTCTAAAAATGAATTCATTCTCACCAAAAAACTATACTTTAACTCTTTCTTGAGATTAAAGCTTATTAAGAAGAGCTAATTCCTAAGAATCTCGCAGGCCGACAAAAAACGTTCAGCTTTCTCTAAATGTCCATTTAACTTTTTGTTATCCATTTTCTCAACCAGACGTACCATCATACTCATCCGCTGGTTTTTAGCAAATTCTTCTTTGTGAATATGAATAAATCGCCAATATAGTCCATCCCATATCTCTGCCCATTCGCCTTTGCCAAAGTCACTCATTTTTTTGATATAGTTTGAGCCGGAAATATAAGGTTTAGTCGTAATCAGTCCCCCGTCTGCATACTGGGTCATTCCATATACGTTGGGTACCATTACCCAATCGTAGGCATCTATATACATTTCCATGAACCATCGATAAATATCATCAGGATCAAATTCACAGAGCAGCATGAAGTTTCCCATCACCATCAACCGCTCAATGTGATGTGTGTAGCTGAATTTCAGTACTTTTTTAATTACGTTATCCACGGGTTCAATTCCGGTATCTCCTGTCCAAAAAGATTCCGGTGCTTTACGAGAGTGTTTCCAATGATTATTCGTGCGCTCAAAGCCTCCCTCAAACATATAAATGCCTCGCATGAACTCACGCCAACCTATAATCTGCCGAATAAAGCCTTCAAGGCTATTCAGAGGGAAATTGTATTCCTTATGTAATTCAAAGGTTTTATCCAGAATCTGCTGTGGCATAAGTAAGCCAATATTAAGCGGCGCCGTAAGCAAGCTATGAAATAAGAAATTTTGATCTTTAACAAAGGCATCCTCATAATCACCGAATAAAGACATCCTTTTAGTCAAAAAATCTATCAGCCACTCGTCCGCTTCATCAAATGTAGTAGGATAGATAAAATCGTCATTTGCTACACCATAGTTATTGGGGAAGTGGCGATTTACATAAGCCTTGGCCTCTTTAACATATTTATTTTCTGCCAGGCGATATATGACAGGTATATTCAGATTTTTAGGAAGCTTCTTTCTGTTCTCATCGTCAAAGCTCCACTTACCCCCAGCAGGCTGCCCATCTTCAGCCATCAAAATATCCATCCTCGACCGCTGTCGTTGGTAAAAGGAAGCCATGAAGTAACCACTTTTCTTCTTCTTGAGGTTAGCTTTTAGTTCCTCTTTTGATGTGAGAAAAGCCGGTGTATCAAGTTGATCAATAGCAATTCCATTTAGTCTGGCCCCCTTTAGAATTCTCTTCTCAAGCCAGTTATCAGTAGTATCAGTATAAACTATACCTTTTACACCGTCTTTGCTTATTGAATCGAAGACTTGATCTAAGTTCTCATATACATTAAATGGAATATAATCCGTTAAGTAGCCTTTTTCATCCAGATAGTTTTGGTAGAACTTCATGGAAGCCCGATGTAGTACCAGTTTGGCCTTATGAAATTTGTATTGGGTGAAATACAGGTGATCTTCAACCAAAATCACGCGATCCACCAAGTTAAGAGCTGGATTATCCCTATACAGTTGGTTTGGAAAAACTAACGCTACTTTCATGCTAGATCAACACCGAAAATCACTCGATGTTTAAGTATGCCAATTCTCATTCAACTGAATAATCGGTGATCCATCGGCCGATGATGTGATCAATCGTATCCGAGACGGTAAGTAGCCGTGTAGTTTGTATTATTGAATCATAAAGCCAACTATAGACAACGATTTGCCCCTCAGAGCCAGGTTCTTTGAGGGGCATTTTGTTTTTGATCAAATCAGATTTTCTTCTATCTCAGTTGTCGGTAATAGCGATGGAACGGGTAAAAAGATGTTGTTCATCCCTAATTAAAGCAGTTCAACTGCTTAATAAGCTATCGGACGTATTCAATGAATCGCACAGATCAAATGTGCGTATACTTACAATATAAAGCCAACTATAGACAACGATTTGCCCTTCAGAGCTAGGTTCTTTGAAGGGCATTTTGTTTTAAGTATTATTTAACAATCCTATATACCGGATAAGCGAGGTGCGCTTTTTCATAATAGTCAGAATGCTTGTAAATAAAATCCAACTGTGAGTACCAATCATTGGCAAACTCGCTATTCACCTTCTTCTTAGCTTCAAATTCCATTTTCAGCGAATCATTTCGTTGTAAAAGTTGCCAGGCCACATCTTCAAATACATAGGGCGAAAAATGCTCCTTTTGCTGTAGTATAGTATCAAAGAAATTCCAGGTGAAGAAGGAATCGGTAGCTGCTGGTTCCAAAACTTCTACGATGTACCTGGAATTTTCCTGATCGATGGAAATAAGGAAATCTCCCTTATTAAAAGAAGTACTTTGCATTGACGTACTTACGGCCACTGAGCGATGAGGGTAGTGTCCTTCATACGGAGAAGAAGAAGTTTTATAATTTTCAATACGATAGGTCTCTACCCATAGGACGGTATCACTGTCAAGCTCTGACATAGTGACATTATTCCACTTCAAACGGTCAATAACCTTATGCCATCCTTTCGGGATAACATAAGCCTTCGGCACTGTAACTTCCACTTGCGGCACAAAATTGTTATAATAAGGTAATACCTTTTCAAAAGGCCTATTTCTGCCATAAAGTAAACGTGACTGACCAGTCACTTTACTTGGGATTGTTTCACCAATATATCCTTTAAACTTAATCTCCTTGAATTTGGCTTTACTCAGCCGCCATTTCACAGCATATTTATCACCTGGTTTCAAACTTCTACTCTGGTCAATTTTTATTTCTCTAATCCTTTTTCCATACGCGTCGGTCAACTCAAATACGCTTTCCAAAAATTGATAACTAGCTTTAACACGCATTTGAAATGGCTTTAGCATATGGGTTTCTATCATAAAGCCGAGGGTATTAAATAATGTGGTGTAACCCGTTGAATATCTCGGGTTATCCAGAAACTGAGAGAATCCATCAGCATCTGGCGTTGTGTTAAATACGTTTACATAAGGTGTTATCTCATTTCCCTTTTGTCTCATTTTTGATTCCAACTCAGGAGTAAAAGTCTCCTCAATAAATGTCCCCATTTCTCCACCCATTTTATTATGCTGAGTGGCCAGGTGAGTAATCACGTACTGATAGTCTGCGCCGTTACTAACATGTGTATCCACAAATACATCCGGCTTCACTAAATGAAAAAGCTCATAAAACGATTTTGTATTCCTGGTATCCGCTTTTATAAAATCCCTGTTAAGATCATAGTTTCTGGCATTCCCTCTGAACCCATACTCATCCGGGCCGTTCTGGTTGGCTCTGGATGATGTATTTCTATTTAAGGCTCCACCAATATTATATATGGGAATGACAGCGACCACGATATTCTCTAAAGTCTCTTGCTTCTCTTTACTGAAAGCATAATCCCTTAAGAGCATCATGCTAGCCTCTATACCATCAGGTTCGCCGGGATGAATCCCGTTATTTATCAGAATGATTGATTTACCCGCCTTACGCGATTCCTCAAAATTGAACTTTCTATTTAAATCCAGAGTAACTAAATGCAACGGAAATCCCGAGTCAGTGGATCCCATTTCCTTTATCTGGATATACTCGGAAGTTTCAGCCAAATCCTTATAAAAATCAATCGCTTGCTCATAAGTAGACGTAGATGTTCCCCCTGATTTTTCAAAAACCGTCTGCTGTAATTGGGCGAATAAAATAGCAGGAAAGAAAATACCAACCAGCGTTGAAAGATGTCGCATTGTTTTAGTTTTGGAATTCTGTGAAAGTTAACAATTAAGGTTCTAAGAATGGAGAAAGTAGATCAAATCATACGTAACAGAAGATCAGTTTATACTAGTATGTTCTCTGGCAAAGAAGTCGATGATTCAGTGATAGAAAGCATGCTCGAAAATGCCAATTGGGCTCCTACGCATAAACTGACAGAACCATGGCGGTTCACCATATTTAAAGGAAATGGTCTAAAAAAATTAGCTAAATTTCAGGCTAATCTTTACAAGCAGCGTGCCGACAATAATGGTAATTTCAACGAAACAACATTTCAGAAGCTGTTAGCTAAACCGTTGGAATGCTCCCACATCATAGCCATTGGTATGAAGCGTCACGAGGTAGTACACGAGGTAGAAGAGGTGTGTGCGGTGTCTGCTGCAGTGCAAAATATGTGGCTGACTGCTTCCGAGAGAGGAATTGGCTGTTACTGGAGTACCGGTGGTATTACATTTTATGAAGAAGCCAAGCCATTTTTCAATTTAGGATCAGACGATAAATTATTGGGCTTTCTTTTCATTGGAATACCAAAGTCAGAAAACCGACCATGGGGAAAACGAAACCCTATTGAAGGTAAGGTAAAGTGGGTGAAATCTTAAAAATGAGGCATCAGATACTGATGCCTCATTCCATTAATTTAATGGGACTATAACACGGTTAGGCGTGTAAGGCGCTCCAGCGCTCTCGAGTTGCCGCTGGAGTTTTACTAAGTCCACTTTAATTAAAGTTCTCAAGCTTTCCAGATGTGGCTGAAACTCCTCCTTCGCTATGGCTATACCGGTAATATGTGTTTGGGTAGGCCCTGACGTACTATTATACATTTCATATTGAATTAATCCCAAACGCTGACTAACCGACATGGGCTTATCTATGTCTAACTGACTTGCAACCCGATCACCGTTTATACCAACAGCCACGCCATTTAATTTTTTGCGAAATTCAGTGTAAGCAGTAGTCAAGGCTTCCTGATCTGTTAAGCTCTTATTGATGGCCTCTTTTATATGTTTCAATTCATTTCTCAACTCTCCCATGCTGTTTTGAGCGCCTCCAACTACTCTGGCTAACTCGTTTACTTCTTTTTGAAAGCTTTCCAGAACACCCCGGTCCTTAGCCGGTAGTACAGTATTGTTCAGTGATTTTACCTTAAAAGCAACTGGCGCACCCAGTGTGGAAAAAACTCCATCTACATATTGAGACAAAGATACAGTGTAATCTCCCGGGGCTACAAGTGTGCCTTTGTCACCTCCGCTAAAAGGGTTATAAAATGCAGATGACTTTAAGCTAACAGGACTGGTAGAGGCCGTCCTTAAATCCCAATGTATTCTATTGACTCCAACCGAAGGTGCGGAGGTCAGCTTTCTTACGATCGCTCCGGAAGCAATCTTAATTGTAAATAATAAATAGTGATCTTCCTCTTCTTTTTCAGCTTTTAACTCTTTATAAGAAGGGTAACGGTCATCATTTGTCTCTTTTTCTTTTTCTAACCGTTGGTCTTTCCTGGACTTGATTTTGTCCTTCAGGTAATATGTAAAGATAGCTTCTGAACCGAGATTATCTCCCAGATAGTAATCGTCTCCTTGAAAAGATTTTTTTGGAAGACCCAAAGGGTAGCTATATTCAAAAGCAAGGGCATCACGAATCGGCAATAGCTCAGCAGACTTGTTTTCCAAAGATCTAATGCTGCGTAAAGCCGAGTAATCGTCTAAAATATAAAATCCTCTTCCGAACGTTCCCAACACTAAATCATTTTCCCGCTGCTGAATCGCGATATCACGCACGGCAATGGTTGGCAAACCCGATTTCAACTGGATCCATGAACCTCCTCCGTTAGCGGAGTAGAAGACACCAAATTCTGTTCCCACAAATAGAAGATTAGGATCAACATGGTCTTCTTCTATAGCATAAACTGAGCCCCGATCAGGAAGATTAGTGGTAATAGGCGCCCATGTTTTTCCTTTATCAGAGCTTTTATAAACATAAGGTTTAAAATCTCCGTTTTTATGATTGTTGAAAGCAGCATATACCACATTCTCATTGTGCTTAGAGGCTAAAACCTCATTTACATACGTACGTGCCGGCACACCTGGTATACTTGATACTTTCCTCCAATTTTCTCCCCCGTTTTCAGTAACCTGAACCAATCCATCATCGGTACCTACGTAAAGCAGGCTTTCATTTTTTGGAGATTCGGAAAAGGCTACGATTGTTCCATAAGGAGATGTTGACTGGTTTTTCATTACGGCATCAACGCTCCAAATTTTGCCCATCACTTTTAGCTCATTTCTTTTAATTTGTGCAGTGAGATCATCACTGATCACATCCCAGCTATTGCCTCGGTCGTCACTCCTAAATAACTTATTAGCTGCAAAATATATCCGCCCTGATTTATGTGCGCTTACTTCCAAAGGCGCGTCCCAATTCCAGCGATATGCATCTTCTTCTTTTCTAGGCTGCGGTTTAATTCCTAATTCTTCCCCACTGAGTTTATCGTACCGCACCAGAAACCCATATTGAGATTGGGCATAGACAATATTGGGATTCTCGGGATCTATCGCAGATTCAAAACCATCTCCGCCATGAGTCATAAACCATTCTGAGTTTGCGATACCGTTTCCACTTATCGTCCTGGAAGGACCTCCCATACTAAAATTATCCTGGGTGCCGCCATAGATAAAATAAAAAGGCTCGGCATTATCCACTGCTACCTTATAAAACTGTGTGACAGGAAGGTTGGCCTTGAATTGCCAGGTAGTCGCCCCGTCAAAAGTTTCATAGATACCTCCATCGCAACCCGCTACGAGATGCTGTGTATCTTTAGGATCAATCCAGAGGCAATGATTATCCACATGCTTTGTATCTTCTCCTACATTTTTAAACGTTTTTCCGCCATCCCTCGAAACCTGCATCCAGGTATTCATGCCATAAATCACATGCTCATTCAACGGGTCCACAACGATTTCCTGGTAGTAATTACCCGAAGAGGTATAACCTCCTTGCTTCGACCATGAAGCGCCGCCATTACCAGATTTGAAAAAGCCGCCCTTTCCTTGTGCAGCCTCTACAATGGCATAGATAATATTTGGGTTGGATGGCGCTATAGCGAGACCAATTCTCCCAATATCGACACTGGGCAGGCCTTTATTGACCTTTGTCCACGTAGCGCCGCCATCTGTGCTTTTATGTATTCCGGATTGCGGCCCTCCGCCCAGGTAGGTAAAGACATGCCTTCTCCGTTGAAAGGAAGAAGCATAAAGCACTTCAGGGTCCCGGGGGTCCATAATTACCTCGTTAACGCCGGTATGTTCATCAATGATTAATACGGCTTTCCATGTTTTTCCCCCATCTATAGTCTTGTACAAGCCCCGTTCACCGCCGCTACTCCATAATGGACCGATCGCTGAGACGTATACTACCTGCGAATTCTCAGGGTGTACAACGATATTTCCAATATGTTCACTGGATTTGAGCCCCATATGTTCCCAAGTGGCTCCACCATCCATAGACTTGTAAACACCATCGCCATAGGCTACACTGCGTTGGTTGTTGTTCTCACCTGTACCTACCCATATCACGTTGGAGTTATTAGGGTCCATAGTTATGCAGCCTATGGAATAACTACCTTGCGAATCAAAAATTGGCGTATAGGTAGTCCCTGCATTAACCGTCTTCCAAACCCCGCCAGAAGATGTAGCTACGTAATATTCTTTAGGGTTTTCCGGATTAACTGCAAAGTCACTAATCCTTCCTGAAGTGATGGCCGGGCCAATGGATCGAAACTTCAGACCGGCCAGGTTGATTTCCTCCTTTTTTTCCGGAGTAGATGTTTTCTTTTTCCGCTGCCCGAAAAGTGAAGTGGAAATGATGCCCACAAGTAGCAATAGTAGTATTCGTTTCATGATTAACTAATTAGGTTTATAATGATGGGAGTGGAATATATCCGGTTTCCCCAGGTACCATTTTGAATTTTTTATTTTGCCAGTCCGCTTTGGCTTTTTCAATTTTTTCTTTCGAAGAGGAAACAAAGTTCCAATGGATATAGCGCTCTTCAGGAAAAGGCTCTCCTCCAAAAATAAGCAAGTGACTATTTTCGCCCACTACCAGGTCACAAACATTCTCTCTCTTGGATACAAGTAAATTACCGCTGTCGATTTTATCTCCACAGGCTTT
>CALBPF010000089.1 GCA_937899105.1 uncultured Flammeovirgaceae bacterium
ATTAAGTGAAATCAAACTTTTTAACCATTTACTGAAAAAGGCGCGGAAAACAGGAGAGAGAATTACTTTAACTTGTAAAGGCTATCTCCTGCTGGGAGATAGCCTTTTTTTATAGTGATCAGATGACTTTCATGACCGCTGATAAATTCTATCAATCCATTAAGGTTTATCAGTTTAATAGTCCTTTGGTCATAGCAAACCTTTGATGTGATCAAACTAACCAGTCTTAACAAAAAAGTCTCCGGCCAATAACCGGAGACCACGAGAATATAGTCAAATGTATTTATCTAAATTTTCTTAGTTAGCGCATCTATCTTTTCCTGGGCGCTAGCATGCCCCAAAACCACCGCTTCCTGATACAGTGTTATTGCCTCTTTATAAGTTTCTTTCTTCCTTTTAGGAGCCAGCTTAGTTCTGTTAGCAGCCTCCTCCACTGCTATTGCCCTGGCAAAATAGGCTTCTGCTTCGCTAACTTTAGCGCTAGCCATCAACTCTTGAATTCTAGCTTCAATTAAAGTCAATTCCTCTTTTTTGAGTTCAATCTCAGCGGTTTTATCTTCAAGCTCTGAATTCTTAAGGTCTAAGGAAGTAATTAACTCATCATTTTCGCTTTTATAGTTCTCTACCTGAGTTTGAAGCTCTGATAGCTCCTTCCCGCGCTCAGCTAAGTCCTTTCTAAGCTTTTTAACTGTCCTGGCGTAAGCTGCCCTATTGGCATCCGACTTTTCCAGATCGACCTGAAGCTGATCCAACTTAGACTCTGTTTGATGGATGTAATCCTGGATATTCTTCATACGGGTCTTATAGTCCTGGTAATTGGTTCCCATCTCCATATCCATACTCAACTGGCTTCGAGCGGCATCTACTGAATCCATTAGTATGCCTACTTCATGCAACGTAGCCACCGCCTTTTGGGCCGCGTCCAGTTTAAATTGAATGGAGTCCAGTTCATTTTTAACCCTGCTGTGTTCATCTTGTGATACACAACCGACCAAAACCATAAAAGCCATGACAAATGATGTTAAAAAAGTGTTTTTCATAGTTACTAATAGTTAATACACATAAAATTATGCGGCCCCTGAAGTGGATAGAATACTTTCTCTACAAAACCGGTAAATCAACAGTTGAGCAGCAATTAAATCCTTTTAAGGGGGTTTTACTTTTTACATATAGCCAAAGTGTTTCTACGTCCATTCGTACATAATTTATTATAAAATTGATTTTTTAGAATCAGATATAAATTACTGGTTATCAAATATTTAAACTAATGATGACGATCACGCCTAAGAATGATTCAAAGGCATATTCACAACCTAATTTTTTTAATTCGTAAAAGTAAGTTCAATTTCAGAGCCTGTATTTTTCAGCAGTACCACTTTTTGCTTTAGCCTTTCAATGTTTTCAACACTTACCTCACAAATTGCCTGACAGGAAGTTTCGAATTTTTGGTTAACAATCACCAATTGAAAATCATTTATAAGCCTCATTACGTCATTAGTAGTTTCATAAGCATAATCCAGTCGAACTTTGGTTGTAATGATTTCAGTTTTAATGCCGGCATTCTTAAGCGCTTCTGAAGCGGCCGTTCGATAAGCATTGACTAAGCCACTAACACCAAGCTTAGTTCCTCCAAAATACCTAACTACTACGACAAGAGTTTTCGTAAGGTTGTTAGCCTTAATCTGACCTAAAATAGGGTCGCCGGCGGAATGATTTGGCTCACCGTCATCATTAACCCGAAATTCACTCCCGTCATTACCAAGTATGTAAGCATAGCAATGATGACGCGCGTCATAATATTGCTGTCGAATTTCATCGAGTGAATACTTCACAGCATCCAAATCGTCTACGGGAAGGGCAATACCAATGAATTTACTTCCTTTTTCTTTATAAAATCCTTCTGACCTATCAGCTATAGTTCTGAATTGAGTGATCATCAGGGCAATATTACATTAGTCTGTAACTATTTAGGATTATAATGCGTCTAAACGAGGCTACCTCGAGACGTATTTTCTGTCTTTTTTAAAACTCAAACAACTAAATGCCTTCATTATGCACGCAATTAAAACACTTTTACTTGTACTACTTATCTCTTCAACTGCCTTAGCACAACGCTCTGAAACCAGAGACCTTGCAATGTTTGATGAAATATCGTTTGCTACTAGCGGAACCGTTTACCTCAAGCAGGGAAACACTCAAAAAGTTGAGCTCAAGGGCGATAGAGACGATTTAGACGAAATCAGAACTGAAGTAAGAGGGGGTAGACTGTTAATTAAAAATCGTTCTAACAGTTGGTTTAGTTGGAACAATAACAACAAAATAGAGATCTACATCACAGTCAAAAACTTAAAAGGGTTAAGCGTTTCAGGCTCAGGAAGGGTATATGGAGAGTCAAAGTTCACCACGGATTATCTTGATCTCGGAGTGAGTGGATCTGGTAAAATGGAACTGGAAGCTAATGCCCGGGAGGTGGATATGTCTATATCCGGATCAGGAAGGATAACACTGGAAGGGGAGGGTCGAATAACAGAAATTTCAATTAGTGGTTCCGGAAAACTTGATGCCGAGGACTTTGTAGCAGAAGACCACACTATTCGTATTTCGGGCTCAGGCAGTTGCTATATTCATGCCGATGAGTCAATTGATGCCAGAATAAGTGGAAGTGGAAGTGTCCACTATAAAGGCAATGCAAGGAAAGTAAACAGTCGGAGCTCAGGAAGCGGTAAGGTCAGGCGTATTTAATAAATAGGGAATAGGGCTGTCAGTATTGATAGCCTTTATTTTTTAAATACCAGATATATAAACCCAAAAAAAGCCATTAACCCGGCCCCAATAAAAGCGATAGGTAAGTTCTCCGCATTACCGGCGTATATCTGACCTCCCAGAAATGCTCCCATACCAATTCCGACCTCTAACGCCATAAATACAGTGGAAAACGCCCTTCCACGGTACTTTTCAGGGGCAAGATCAGTAGCCCAAGCGAATATAGATGGACTTGAAAGGCCATACCCTGCGCCAAACATAAGAGCGCCTGTAAAAAGGTGAAATGGAGAACTTGCTAATCCAATGTATACAGATCCTGCGGCGATTACCAACGTTGCCAGAAGCAACACTGACCTTCTTCCAAGTCTATCCGAAAAATAACCTCCTCCAACACGTGCCAAAAGCGAGGTGACGGTAAAATAGACAAAGAAAAGGCCTTTATTATCTACGCCGAGCGCCTTGCTATGATCAGGAGCCAGACTCACCGCCACGCCAAAGGAAAATGTAACCAGCAGCATAACGATAGTAGGTACTATTACTGTGGGTTCATAAATATCTCCCCAATTGATTCTAAGCAAAGAGGGTGAAAAACGTTGTTTATTTTCCAAGGTTTCTTTCATACCTAGTAAAACCAAAACGGAGGATACGGCCACACCGGCGCTTGTATAAAAAAGCGCTTCTATAGGAAAGTGTAATACCATTTCGCCGCCTATATAATTCCCAAAGCCCATGCCTGTCATCCCAAAGAAACTTAAAATACCCATACCTTCACCGCGCTTATTGGGTGGAATGATGTCCGCAACATATGCCGATGTACCTGTAGGCTTAAACCCTGTTGAAAAACCGTGAAGAAACCTCACAAAAAGAAATGCATATATATTTAGAAAGAAGGGATAAAAGAGAGATACAATTGCAGTTACCGCCGCACCTACTAACATTACGGGTATCCTACCCCACGTGTCTGTTAGCTTGCCGCTAAACGGCCTTGAGATAAGTGCGGTAATGGTAAAAAAAGTGATATGCAAGCCAATATATTTCTCACCGCCAAAAGACCGCATAAAGTCCGGCAATTCAGGGAGAACCATATTAAACGATCCGAAAAACAGGAAGGAGCTCAAAGAGAGCAGCCAGAACTGAAGTGTATATGTTTTTGCTTTTTGACCCATTCTAAAAAAGTAAACCCAATGTCTCACCGGGAGCCATTGGGCATTTCACATTACCGTTTAAGAGCAATTACCTTTCTTCGACTTGCTCTTGATAGCCTAATAAGAAGGCTTTGATATAATCATCTAAATCTCCGTCCAAAACATTCTGAACATCCGTACGCTCTACACCGGTTCTGGCGTCCTTGATAAGCTTATAAGGATGTAAAACATAATTTCTTATTTGTGAACCGAAGTCAATCTTCATTTTACCCGCTTCTACTTTATCTCGTTCGGCATTACGCTTTTCTAACTCTAGCTGATACAATCGAGATTTTAGCATTTTCATAGCGCGCTCCCGGTTTGCCAGTTGAGATCGCTCTACCTGACAAACAACCACAATGCCGGTTGGTTTATGGGTAAGCTGAACCTTTGTTTCCACCTTATTCACATTCTGTCCGCCAGCGCCACCCGAGCGTGAAGTTTGAAGCTCAACATCAGCCGGGTTAATATCAATTTCAATATCATCATCCACGATAGGCGACACGTAAATAGACGCAAACGAGGTGTGCCTCCTGCCTCCCGAATCAAAAGGTGAAATTCTTACCAACCGATGCACACCAATCTCTGACTTCAAATTTCCATAGGCAAAAGGTCCGTCAATTTCAAGAGTGGCAGATTTTATACCTGCAGTATCTCCAGCCTGGTAGTTGATCTGCTTTACAGAGTAACCATGGCTTTCACCCCACATGATGTACATGCGGTTAAGCATATCCGACCAGTCCTGGCTTTCCGTTCCCCCTGCTCCCGGATTGATTTCAAGAATAGCTCCATATTGATCTTCCTCACCGCTGAGCATCTTCTTAAATTCTAGCTCCTCTATAGCCTTTATGGTCTTGTCATATTCGTGATCCAGTTCATCGGAGTCGACTTCAGCTGCCTCATAAAACTCCTGAAGTGTTTCGAGGTCTTCCAGCAAAGATTGAACATTTGAAAAGCTATCTGTCCATATTTTTTTCAGACGGATTCCCTTCAATACCTTTTCAGCTTCTTTCGGATCATCCCAGAATCCCGGTTGAGCGGTAACCAATTCTTCTTCTTGTACCTCTTCTACTTTCTTATCGTAGTCAAAGGTACCTCCTCAAGGCCTCTACTCGGGCCTTCAAGTCTTTCAACTCGTCTGTTGTCATATAGAATTTGTTTTTCGCAAATCTAGTTTATTCAATCAGCTAATCAGTGATTATTACGAAAATCGACTATCTCCATCTTATGTTTTCTTTTCCGGAATTTCCAACGCTTCTTTTGAATGAGCTTTAGAGCGATTCCAGAAGAAGTAAGCGCCGAGCCAATGAGCGCTGTATTACTATCAATACCAAATGATTCGTCGTTGACTACTGTTTGATTGAACTGATCAATAGCCACAAAGGCAAGCCCACTTATTAAGAGTTTTCCTGGCCCGCTTCTAAAGCTAAAAATGGTAAAGTCCTTATTGGCCACATCTATTTCGGCTATTTCGTCCAGCTTAATTCTATAGTAATGAAATCTGATATCATCTCTACCAAAGCCCTGAATAAGCGCCTTTGAAAAAAAACGCTCCCCTTTTAACTTAAATCGCATCTCATCTCCTTCTTGAAAAATGACGTTATATGGACGATTTTTCTTTTTTAGAATTAGATATCTTTCTTGAGCATAACTGGTAATGGAAATAATGATCAGGAAAATTGTCAATCTGACGATCACAATGGGATAAAACGGATAAAGTAGTTAAAAAGATGCTTATCTTTTTTGAATATAGAAATCTGTTGTTGACAGTCGATATTTTCCAGCTTTAAGCCTGAATCTTTTTTTCTTCAACAACCAGATAAGCAGGCCTCCGCTTACCAGACTACCACTAATAATAAGCGTCTCACTACTTGGGCCAAGTCCCTCATCCTGAACAAAGAGCTGGTTTACCTGATCGATAGCCAGAAAGAAAACCCCAGCAGTAACAGCCATCCTGGACACTAGATCGAGGCCATAGCTATCTCTCTTAAGCAGTTTAACTACTTTGATGTCCCGTATAGCTACATCTAATAAATGAAATTTAATAGTACTGTCAGTAACTCCGGTAATCATCTGATTGGTGTAAAAGTTGTCCCCTTCAAGTTTAAACCTGATTCTATCGCCTGCCGAATAGGTGTGTATGACCTTATTTCTCTTTTTCAGCTGCAAATAATACTGAGCCGTTGCCGTGAACGACATAAGCGAAAAAAAGATCCAGATAGCGCAAAGGCGACTCATAAAAAGAAAAACCATTCGGTTGAATGGTTTTTTTGTATCATACTTTGTGAATCCAACCGAATTTATCTTCTATTCGGCCATATTTAATGTCGTCTAATTCTTTTAATACTTTATGAGAGAACTCTCTATCTTCTACGGCAGGGAGTTTGTAATCGGTTCCATTATGTCCAATGAGCTCAATTTGGGCAATAGTAGCCGCTGTTCCCGCTCCAAAAGCCTCTTGAATCCTTCCTTCTTTTGCAGCAGTTACTACCTCATCCACTTCTATTTTTCTTTCTTCTACTTCCACCCCCCAGTCACGTGCTAAGGTTAATACACTATCCCTGGTAATACCATTTAGGATGGTATCTCCAAGAGCCGGGGTCACGAGTTTTCCATCCATAATGAACATTATATTCATAGTGCCGGACTCTTCGATGTATTTATGATCTTTTCCATCAGTCCAAATGAGCTGATCGTACCCTTTTTCCTGTGCTAGCTTTGCCGGGTAAATAGCAGGACCATAGTTACAACCTGTCTTGCAAAATCCACTTCCACCTTCAATAGCACGCACAAAATGATCTTCAATATTGACCTTTACCGGTTTTGAATAATATGCACCTACAGGGCATGTGATGATCATGAACCGAAAATCCTGCGAGGGACGGATACCTATGAAGTCGTCATCAGAGAAAAGGAAAGGGCGTACATAAAGTGAACTCCCCACTTGCGATGGCACCCAATCGCTATCGATGCCTAAGAGTGTATCTAATGCTTCGTAATATAACTGCTCTGGGATCAGCGGCATACACATTCGCTCGGCAGAGATATTCATACGCTCAAGGTTTTTATCAGGTCGAAATACTAAAACCTCTCCCTTATCATTCTTATAAGCCTTTAGTCCTTCAAAGATCGAAATGCCGTAATGGATAGATGGGCTGGCGGGGCTGATTCTTAGATCATCGTAGGGATTAATCTGAAAATTATCCCATTCACCATTTTTAAACTCAGCCACAAAAAGGTGATCAGTGTAAATTTTACCAAACTGGATATTATCAAAATCAATCTGATCTAATTTAGAATTTGGATTCTTATTAATTGTAATATTTAATGTCTCCACCATGGTCCTAAAATTAAGTTTAAAAGATAAAGGTCTGTAGTTCAAACCGGACTGCAAAGTTAACCAAATGGGTCGACTTCTACATTATGGGGACCCACGGAGATTCTACTATTTTAAGCTCCTGAGCCATTAACCTGGACAGTACAAAAAGATAATCCGACAGCCGGTTGAGATATTGAATTACCAATTCGTCCACGTCATCATGTTGGCTCAACTCAATAACCAACCGTTCGGCTCTACGGCACACACACCTTGCTATATGACAAAAAGAAACGGATTGATGTCCTCCCGGAAGAACAAAGCTCTTCATTTCGGGCAGCTGCTCGTCCATGTCATCCATACTTTGCTCTAGCCTTTCCACATCTTTTGGATGTAAGTTGGGCACTTTAACTTTTTCGTTGCCTGGTTCTGTAGCCAGAATAGAACCTACCGTAAATAAACGATCTTGAATTTCGATAAGGAGGTTATGTTTATTACTATTGACAGGCTGGTCTCTTAACAAGCCAACGTAAGAGTTCAATTCATCTACCGTACCGTAAGCGTTGATTCGCACATCGGATTTAAAAACCCTGGTTCCACCAAACAAAGCAGTAGTCCCATTGTCACCTGTTTTAGTGTAAACTTTCATCCCCATCAAACCTCCTCAGGCTGCCTACTACGCGTTACATTGTTATTGATTTCATCTGTTTCCACTAAGCCATCACGAAGTCTGATTATTCGGTGTGCATAATGCGCGATGTCATCTTCATGCGTCACCATTATAATAGTATTACCGCTGTCATGAAGCTGCTGGAATAAATCCATGATGTCATACGAGGTTTTGGTGTCCAAATTTCCAGTGGGCTCATCAGCCAATATAATAGATGGATTATTTACTAAGGCCCTTGCTATTGCTACACGTTGACGTTGCCCCCCTGAAAGCTCATTAGGCTTGTGATCGGCTCTATCGCCAAGACCCACATTTTCAAGCGCCTGTAAAGCCATCTCATCCCTATCGTCTTTACCATACCCCGCATAGATTAAAGGTAGCGCTACGTTTTCTAATGAAGTAGCTCTTGGCAGGAGGTTAAAAGTCTGAAATACAAAACCTATTTCTTTATTTCTGATTTCAGCCAGTTCATTTTCCGTAAGGTCGCTCACATCATTATCGTTCAAAACATAAGTACCTGCTGTAGGCGTATCAAGGCAACCAATAATATTCATAAGTGTGGATTTCCCCGAACCTGAAGGCCCCATAAAAGCCACATACTCGCCCTGATTTATTTCTATGGACACTGATTTAAGGGCCTCCACAGTTTGGTTACCCATCTTATATACCTTAGCAGTTTCGCTTGTCTCAATAATTTTAGTCATGACCTTATTCGATGTTATTTAACTAAAAATAGGAATTTTCTATCCTACTAATAACGTATCTAAAACGGTGTACATGAGATACTATTCCTTAAACGGTAAAATAGAAGACTAAGCGATGGTGACAACGGACGATTAGGCCATCACCACTTCTGAGTTCTTTAAAAACGTTAACGTACTTTCAATTACCTCCTTATCTTTTAATATTCTGTTATGCCCTAAACCCTCTGTAATCATCATTTTAGCTTCGGGATATCTATGCAACATGATTTCAGAATTTTTCATAGATACTTCCCGGTCATTTTGATCGTAAACTAAAAAAAGGTCAAGGCCTTTAATTTCTGATATAATATGACTTGCTGAATACTCTTCAAACCGTTGGCCATAAGTGGCCTGTATATACCTTTCAAAGTATACTTCACACTTTTTTGAAGCGCCTATTTTCTTCCTGAATTCTTCTACTATCTCCTGAGCAATTGTGGGGCTGGCAAGCATAACAAGTTGATCAGTGGCCTGAAACTGTCTTACCGCATGAAGAGAAGCTACACCCCCGAGGGAATGGCCTACTATCATTTTAAATTTACCGTACCTGGCGGTCAAAATATTGATAATGCCCGTAAATTCCATCAGATGGGACCTGCTACCATCAGATAAGCCATGGCCAGTAGAATCAAAAGAAATTACCTTGAATCCTGCATGATTAAATACCGGAATAAATTCATGAAATTGGGTAGCACGCCCCATCCAGCCATGAACAAAGAGCACAGGTACACCCTCGCCCCACTCGTACATTTGGATATTCATATTCTCGAAGGTTACCGATGATCTTGTCGCTGAATCCAAAGCCTTTTGTTCAGCAAATGGTAGCTCGAAGCGCGCTGTTGAAAAGAAGATTTTCACAAACCACCGGTGCGCAAGCCATGGCCAGATTGACTCCACTTTTGAAAAGAGCAAACCAACAAGCGCCAACTTAAATGGGATTTTAATTTTCTTCTTTTTCATATTTATAATCATTTATGGAGAGCATTATATCATGTACCTCTTGTGGCGGTGCAATTACCTTTCTCTGTTTCAGATCAAACCATGCTCCGCGGTAAACCATTTCAGCGGCTATGCTGCCTTCTTCTTTATACACCAGGTGCTTAATGGTCCACTTTCTACCGTCACTCGTAATATCCACTAATTCACAATCTATCTTTACTTTCTCACTAAGCAGCACTTCTTTTTTGAAATCAGTTTGTGTGCCAAATAAGATTGGTCCTATTCCGAGTCTCATCAGCTTATTAAAAGGAAGATTATTTTCTTCGAAGAAACGTATCCTGGTCTGATCACCATAATCCAGATAAACCGTGTGTCTGAGGTGCAGGTTAGGATCTACCTCTGCCCATTTAACTTCAAATGTGGTTGAGTATTTTTTATTCATCGCAGAGACCATCCGGTCTTTTTTTGGTTAAAAAAAATCTAAGCTGAGTTTACCAGCAATTCACTCTTAATATGATTCTTTAGAAACTTAGAGGCAGTCTGTACCCCATAGTTATTATTCTGCACACATGACATTACGATAGCCCCTTCCAATGTCATAATCAGCAACGAAGCAAAAAGTTTGACATCAACATCAGGTCGAAAAACGCCTTCAGCGATCCCCTCGTTTAGTTTTATCTCCACATAAGTAATCAAACTTTCAATGCCTAGCCTTGCTTTTCTCTTTAACTCAGGGTGCGTATTGGTGGAGTCCATAGCCGTGTTGAAAATAGGGCAACCTCCGCCCTTCACCACCGGATCATCGGCAAACGAAGCAAAGGCGTCTATTACGGTATACAGCTTTTCAAGTGGGCTTTTGGCCTCACCCAAAAGCTTTCTAAATCTCTTAATAACCCGATTATAACTATAATCAAATGCTTCTTCCGCTATTTCATCCTTGTTCTTGAAGTGATTATATATCCCCCCTTTCTGCAAATTTGTAGCAGTCATAATATCACTCAACGAACACCCATGGTAGCCATATGAGTTGAATAGCTCAGCTGACTTGGTAATAATTCTTTCTTTTGTATCTGTACCTCTACTCATAAATACCGACCGGTTGGTCTCTTAAAGGTAACAAAAATGAACTATCGGAAAAAATTAAACTTGAAATTCAAATGAAACTGTTGAGCTTGTGAAGTCCGCAATGTTATATGTGCGTTCCAGAAACTGGACCCTGTTTGACTTATCGATCAGGATTACCGTTGAGCTGCGCGAGCCATAATGAGAGCTTTTTATAAACAACGGAGATAGCATTCTCTCTTTTTCCAGGCCCACTCCGGTGTCAGGTAAATCGCTCTCCTTTGCATAGACATCATCATACAGCAAATTGAAAAGCGACTCAGGGCTTATTGTCTCTGCCTCCAAAGCCGCCTGAAGATCTGCTTTCCCTTTTTTTACTTTAGGCCAAGGGGTGTTTAACAAGGCATTACTCAATCCATGTACGCCTGTGCTGATTTCGTGTACGCCGTTTTGATAATTGCCAAAATAGTGCAGTTTGTCTATCGAGCCACAAATCAGATTAAAGCCATTGTAGGTAGCGCCACTGGCCTCCAAGTTCTTTAGGTAAGAATAAGCATCATCTCCATCCAGTAAATAATCACTAACCAAATGACCTCTTGATGGTGCGTTGCTTTTAATATTCATGGGGTCACGAAAGTTAGTGAGCATGCTGAGTTTACCTTTTTTTGAAATCCCCATCCATGTACCTCCAGCCTCGCTGTCCTTGCCTGCCAATATATGCGGTTCCTTTTCCCAAAAGTGAGCCGGTTGCGTAGATCGTGCATAAAACTCATCTCGATTGGCTGCTATTACGAGTTTGTATCTCGGATGATTTTCATAAGAAAATAGAATCAGACACATGATCTAAAAGTACGCTTACTATTTAACAAGTTGGTCTGGAAACAACTCTAATTGTTCAGGAAGTAGTCTGAATGAAATTCTGTGGTAAGGTGTAGTACCCATCAACTTTATTGCCTCCCTGTGAACAGATGTGGGATAGCCGGCATTTGTATGCCAACCGTACTCAGGGTATTCAGAGCCAATCTTCTCCATATATTCATCTCGGTAGGTTTTAGCAAGAATGGATGCAGCTGCTATTGAAAGGAATTTACCATCTCCTTTTACAATACACTCAAAAGGAATTTCATTATGTGGTTTATACCTGTTACCATCTATTAATAGTAACTCCGGGCGTTGGCTCAGTTGGTCGATAGCGTGCTGCATGGCAAGATAGCTGGCATTCAAAATATTTATTTTATCAATTTCCTTATTATCCACAACGCCAACAGCCCAGTGCAAAGCATCATTCTCAATATCACTTCGTAAAGAGTCCCGCTTTTTCTTAGACAGCTGCTTGCTGTCATTTAAATGCTTATGCCGGTATTTCCTTGGTAGAATTACGGCAGCAGCTACTACCGGCCCGGCCAGGCATCCACGACCCGCCTCATCACAACCGGCTTCAATTTTATCTTTTGTAAATGAAGATTTTAACACCTGACAAAGCTAAATCTTAGGTTGCCATTTACAAATGTTCTGACCTCTTCATATGAGTTGATTAAAACACTAGCTTTGCCGCCATGGCAACAATAAAGAATCCCTGGCAAACACTTTCATCTAAAAAGGAGTATGCTAACCGGTGGATAGAGGTAGTTGAAAATCAAGTGATAAATCCAGGAGGAGGACGAGGCATTTACGGTAAAGTGCATTTTAAGAATCAGGCCATTGGTATAATCCCAATCGATGACAATGGTTATACCTGGCTGGTCGGACAGTACAGATATACTCTGAATGAATATTCCTGGGAGATCCCTGAGGGTGGGGCGCCTTTTGGGGAAGAACCGTTGTCAGGCGCCAAAAGAGAACTTCGTGAAGAAACAGGACTGACAGCATCACACTGGGAATATATCATGCGTTTTCATACCTCAAATTCGGTCACCGACGAAGTGGGGCATATCTTTATGGCCAGAGATCTCAGTCAAGGTGAATCAGAGCTAGAAGAATCGGAAGCCGATCTGGCTATCAGAAAATTACCATTATCAGCAGCGGTAGAAATGGTAATGGATCAACAAATAACCGACAGCATGAGTGTAGCTGGTTTGTTAAAGGCAACCAGAATTTTGAATATCTAATCTACCGCCTCTGAAGCCTGCCTTTTAAGTTGGGGCGCGCTCAGTGCCAGGTGGTTCCGGCAATTAAAAACGTGCAAAACTATAAAGCTCATCTAAAAAAGAATTTCCTACTGGCCTATCCGGTGATGATCAGCCAGGTGGGGCATATGATGGTGAATGTAGCTGACAGTGTTATGGTAGGGCAATTGGGTGCATTGCCTTTGGCAGGCGCTTCTTTGGCTAATGTCATTTTCCATCTACTCATGACCTTCGGTATCGGTTATCATATGCCATAACACCCTTGGTGGCTGCGGCAGACGGAGAAGGTAACACAGCACGGGCATCCGAAATACTTAAGAATGGCTTTCTATTAAATATAATCACTGGGATCCTACTTTTTGGACTCGTACTTATTGGAAGCCCTGTACTCTTCCATCTGGATCAGCCGCAAGACGTAGTAACCATTGCAGTTCCTTACCTGAACATAGTTACATTTTCACTTATCCCGCTAATGGTATTTCAAACTTTTAGGCTATTTGCTGAAGGTTTGTCCAGAACGCGTCAAGCCATGTTCATAGTTATTGCCTGTAATGTGATAAATATTGGCTTAAATTACTTACTCATATATGGAAAGGCAGGTTTTCCGGAGTTAGGGTTGAATGGCGCAGGCTGGGCGTCACTTATTTCCAGGATTGTCCTGGCTATCTGGATGATGGGCTATATCTATTTTAGCCGGAGCTTCATTGTATTTCGCAACGGTTTTTCAATGGGTTTCTACAGCAAAAAACTAATTAAACGTCTGATCAATATAGGCTTACCGGCGGGCTTACAATTTATTTTCGAAGTTGGCGCTTTTGGATTTGCAGTAATTATGATGGGGTGGATAGGTACTAAAGCGTTAGCTGCTCACCAAATTGCAGTTAATCTTGCTGCTGTCAGCTATATGGCGGCTTCAGGCCTTTCAGCGGCAGCCACTATTCGCGTAGGTAATCAGCTGGGAAGAAAAGACGTACCTACCCTCCGGGCCGCAGCGTTTACGCTATATGGAATGGTTATTACTTTTATGCTAGCATGCGCATTAATATTCATCCTGGGCCGGTATTATCTACCTTCCTTGTACATCCGGGATGTAGAAGTGGTCCAAATTGCATCCTCACTAGTGGTAATAGCTGGATTTTTCCAGCTTTCTGATGGAATCCAGGTAGTAAGCCTTGGTGCACTAAGAGGTCTGGAAGACGTTAAGATACCCACACTACTTACATTTATTGCCTATTGGGTAATTGCACTTCCCATTGGTTATTTATTAGGGTTCAAATTTGATTTAGGCGCTGAGGGTATATGGTATGGATTACTTATTGGCCTTACCATAGTTGCAATGGTTATGTCTATACGATTTAATAAATTGACAAAAATGCTAGTTTCAGATTATTAGGATTTACCTTTACGGCATCAATAATGCTCAAACCATAGCGCTCTACCAGCCCATACTGCAGTCCATAGCGATAAAAATGGTTGGTTCCATCCATGACGCGGAAGACATTGTACAGGAGACTTTCTTAAAATGGTTGATGACGGAAAAGGAGAAGATCAACAATACCAAGGCCTATTTAATCAAAGCGGTAACTAACAATTGCCTTAATCACCTGGAGGCACTCAAGAGAAAAAAGAATGAGTATCTTGATAACTTGAAGCCATCAGAACTTATCGACTGGCATAAATTTGCAGATCTTAAAAAGATAGACCTGGACCACGAAGTATCCCACGCATTAGACGTTTTACATAGAAAGCTTGAACCCCTTGAAAAGGCCATTTTCCTTCTGCGTGAAGTTTTCAATTTTGAGTATGAAGAATTGCAACATCTTTTTGATAAAAAGAAAGACAACTGTCGTCAGCTTTTCTGTAGGGCCAAAGAGAAACTCAGCAATGAAAGCAGCAGAATAAAAATTGATATTCCTACCCCTAAATCATTTCTGAACAGCTTTAAAAAGGCAAATGCACTTGGTCATTTGGCTGATTTTATTCAACACCTGGGAAGTGACATTTCTACCAAGCTCAAAAAACTTTAAAAAAAATCTGCTTTCCTGTCACAATTTGATTTTTTATTTGTCATAAGATAACAAACAAAAAATAAGTAAAAATTTCACATGGAAGTAATATTAATATTTTTTATAGCCCATTGGTACCTGTCGTTATTCTTTCAGACATTTTTTCTTCACAGATATGCGTCTCATGCGGCTTTCACAATGAGTAAAGGCTGGGAAAAGGTATTCTTTATCCTTACCTGGTTTTTCCAGGGTTCTAACTACCTCAGCGCTTACGGCTATGGTATTATGCATAGGATGCACCATGCTTTTGCTGATACTCCTAACGATCCGCACTCACCTAAGTATGATGAAAGTCTCTTTAAAATGATGTGGAAAACAAAGACTATTTATTCGGCAATAACCAGTAAAAAAATGACTGTGGATGCCCGATTTACTCAAAATGTACCTGAATGGACAGCTTTTGATAAGTTTGCCAGATCCTGGGTATCGAGAATGCTCTGGGGAGCAGCTTACGTTGCAGTTTATTGGTTCTTCGCTACGGAGTGGTGGTTATGGTTCTTGTTGCCTGTACAATTTTTACTTTCTCCTATACATGGCGCCATCATAAACTGGTTCGCTCATAAATATGGTTACAGAAACTTCGAGGTTAAGGATACTTCAAAGAATTTCTTACCATTTGATTTTCTCATGATGGGTGAAAGCTACCATAACAACCATCATAAATATGGGAATAGAGCTAATTTTGGTGGTTACAGGTGGCACGAAATAGACCCGACTTATTTAATGATCAGGCTTCTGAATCGGCTGGGAGTAATTCAACTGGCCAAGGAAAAGCAAATGATACCTGTAGAGGTAAAAGAAGCAGCCTAGCGCCACTGTTATTAAGTGTTAATTTTCATTATCTTCCGTCATGGAGAATAATGGAAAACCGGTAGCCTATTCAAAAACTACTATAACAGAGCTTATGATTCCCTCCTATGCCAATTTTGGAGGTAAAATTCATGGAGGCATATTACTTTCTCTCATAGACAAAGTTGCGTATGCATGTGCCAGCAAGCATGCCGGTACATACTGCGTAACGGTTTCCATCGACAATGTAGAATTTCTTCAGCCCGTCGAAGTAGGAGAACTGGTATCATTACATGCTTCTGTCAACTATGTCGGACGGTCATCCCTGGTCATCGGTATAAAAGTGATTTCTGAAAATGTGAAACTTGGGAGTGTCAAACACACGAATACCAGCTATGTTACAATGGTAGCAAAAAGTGATGATGATAAACCTACCCCAGTACCTATGCTCATATTAGAAACTAAGGAGGAAATAAGAAGGTTTGTCGAAGCCATGAAAAGGAAAGAGTTAAAAGTAAGTTTTAATAAAAAAATGGATGAAGCCAAAAACACTGTAGACATAAATGAAGGCATAGATATTTTGAAAGGTCAAAGATGTATGGTTATCTTGGATGGTAAGTGATCATCAACTTGTCTAAATTTGGCGTTACCTATGAAAACAGTTCTTGCAGCTTTAATACTGCTTATCCTTCCTTTTTCCGGCATAACTCAGCGTAATTATCCCCATATACTTTCCATGAAGGATCGTGCTGCAGTTATTGACGGTCTTTTAGAAGATAAAATCCTAACTGTTTTGCCCGAGTTAATGCGTAGAGAAGGTATTGACATGTGGATCGTGATTTCAAGGGAGTATAACGAGGATCCCGTTATTGAAACCTTGCTCCCCTCCACATGGTTGGCAGCAAGACGAAGAACCATATTAGTGATGTATGATCGCGGCTTAAAAGAGGGGGTTGAAACATTGGCTGTGGCAAGATATGACGTGGGGAAAACTTTCATCAAGGCCTGGGATAAAGAAAGGGAGCCCGATCAATGGAAACGACTGGCAGAAATAATTGAAGAACGCGACCCAAAAAAAATAGGTATTAACAAATCAGATGCGTTTGGTTTGGCAGATGGGATAACAGCGACGGATCTTGAAGGCCTTAACCGGGCGCTTCACCACAAACATAAAAGTCGAATAGTATCGGCGGAAAAATTAGCAATAAGTTGGCTGGAGACGCGAACTCCGGCAGAAATGGCCATTTACCCTCAAATATGTAGGATTGCACATGATATTATTGACGAAGCATTTTCTGAACACGTAATTCAACCGGGAGTAACGAGCACGGAAGATGTAGTATGGTGGATGCGTGAAAAGGTAAGAGAATTAAATCTTCTAACCTGGTTTCACCCTACTGTTTCCATACAACGCGATGACCCTGAGTCATTTGATCACCTCCGTTCATTCTCAAAAAGGCCGGAAACAAACATCATACAACCAGGAGACTTGATACATCTGGACTTTGGTATTACTTATCTCCGACTCAATACAGACACTCAGCAACATGCTTACGTATTGCGTTCTGGTGAGACCGATGCTCCCAAGTACCTTAAGGCTGCACTGGCCAGGGGGAACAGGCTGCAGGACATCTTTACCAAAAACTTTGCTGGAGGAAAAACAGGCAATAAAGTGCTAAAAGAGTCTCGTATGCAGGCCATTGCAGAAGGTATTAAACCCTCAATCTACACCCATCCGATCGGCTATCATGGCCATGCGGCAGGCACAACTTTAGGGATGTGGGATCAACAAGAGGGTGTGCCCATAACAGGTGATTATCCTCTTCATTACAATACGGCTTATTCCATTGAACTCAACGCGGCTACTTTTATTAAAGAGTGGAACAAAGAAATTCGCATAATGCTGGAAGAAGAGGCATTTTTTGATGAAACTGGCGTGAATTATATTGATGGTAGACAAACGGAGTTTTTACTTATTCCCAGGCCTTCCAAAAATAAGTTTTAAACCTCTCTTCAAATTCCTTTTTAGCGAAATGAAACTCCTCAGAGCGCTCCATGCCTTTTATATATTCATTTGGTTTGTTCTGCTTTTCACCTTATTCTTTCTACTACTGCTCATTCCCATAGTTTTCAAAAAAGAACATCATTTAACAGGGGTATTCAACCGTTGGTGGGCTCATGTATTTTTCTCTCTTACTTTTTTCCGGAGGCAGATTATCGTTCACAATGAAATAGACAAGAATGCTCAGTATATATTTTGCCCTAATCATTTCTCATACCTAGACATCCCTACCATGGGGTTAAATCCGGTAAATTCCATTTTTGTCGGCAAAAACGATATGGAGAAAATTCCGCTTTTCGGATTCATGTACAAAAACCTTCATATAACAGTAGATCGCGAAAGTATGAAAAGTCGATATACGACCATACTGCGTTCTGCTAAGGCTATTGATGAAGGGAAAAGCCTTATGATCTTCCCTGAAGGTGGTATTGTGTCTAAAAATATGCCGAAGATGCATAGGTTCAAGGACGGCGCCTTCAGGGTAGCTATAGAAAAACAAATTCCCATTGTACCCGTTACCATTCCCTATAATTGGATAATTTTACCAGATGAGAGCCTGTTGCCCAAGCTAAAAAAACTCAAGGTCGTTTTTCACCGCCCAATAGATACGATCGGGATGACGTTAGAAGACGTAGATAAGTTAAAGCAACAGACTTACAACACCATTGACGCTGAACTTAAGCGGCATACTAATGAAAATTGACAAAGCACACCTCAATAAAATCGCCCATCTGGCTCGTCTCGAATTTGACGACAGCGCCGCTGAGGACATGATGAAGGATATGAACAAAATTATCGCCTGGGTTGAAAAGTTGAACGAGGTAGATACAGATGGTGTTGAACCGCTCACTACTATGTCTCATGAAATAAATGTTTTACGGGAGGATGAAGTAAAAAATCATTTAAGTCATGAACGTGCGCTGAAAAATGCTCCAAAAAAGGATGCAGACTTTTTCAGGGTACCTAAAGTAATTGAATAATATGCAATTTTTTTTGTTTTGGACGCACTGGGATCGTCCTTACAGAATGCTATATACGCTGCTGTTTGGCCTGTTTATAGAGGTTATTTTCTGGTTTGGATACTCGTATTTTCAAGGATACAATGTGTTTCTAGACTGGCAAATTCAAGGGCAGGCAGAAACTACAGAGGTAAGTATTGGCAGTGTAAAAGTAGGGCCATTCACCATAAATAACAGTGCCGATAATACAATTTACACACAACGGTTTGCCAGTTCGGCACCTGCAACTAATGCCTGGTCTTATTACACCTTTCTGGCAATAACAACGCTCTGCGCCTGTGTGATCATAACCATTAAATCCACACTTCCGAGGTTTTCATTTTATGTATGCGCAGGCTTCATTGTTCTATATATAATGAATATGAAGCTGGAGCTACTCTATTTATTTGGTCTTGAGCAAAAGGTGGGGCTAATCATAGGAATTCTTCTCTTTTTACCCGCGGCTTATTATTTCAATCGTATTAAAAGTCATATTTCATTTTCTGTACGACTGATCACATTTGCAATACTCTTCCTGATTTTTGCTCTTGTTATATATTTTGGAGCTCAGGTTCAGCAGCCATTCTTATATGTCGCGGCTGCAAGTAATATTAATCCTGTGGCCAAAGGATTGATTTACACTCTCATTGTAGCGCATGAAATAATCGGAGCCATTATACTGGTGCTCACACGCTCAAATACTTCCAAATCAAAAAATACGCTAACTCACTTTTCAGTTATCACTGTTGTCTACCTGGCAAATGTGACGCTGGCATACCTCAGGGAAACGAACATTATAGAGTGGGACATTGTATACGTCAACCCCTTCTTGCTACTTACTATTTCCGCAGTTTTGGGCATTTGGTTGTATAAGTATCGTGAGGGACAATACGGTTATCTGTTTAAATTCCTACCTATTGGCGCCTTATTCTATGCGGCTATGGCCATTTGTTGCTTTGCAACGATCGCTCATCTGCACGCCACAGCTAACGATCCGGGCCTAGAAAATTTTCGGGATTTTATTCTTTACGGCCATCTTGGATATGGTGCCATTTTTGTTCTTTACATTATAGCAAACTTTGTGCAGCCGCTTAAAGACAATATGAAGGTATACAAAGTACTTTATGCACCAGTAAGCATGCCTTTTTTTACCTATCGCCTTGCCGGCCTTATCGCTTTCATAGCCCTCACCGTTAAGTCAAATTGGGAGGTTCCTTTAAACCAGGGTATAGCTGCTTACTATAACGGTTTGGGCGATCTGCATCTTGAAAACAATGAAACTTTATTGGCTGAGAGCTATTTTGAAGAGGCTGCAAACAATGGTTACATTAACCACAAGTCCAATTTTACGCTTGCTACATTTCATGCAGATCGGAAAGAGTACGAAAAAGCCGCGGTAAGATATAAGGATGCACTTGCTAAATGGCCATCACCTCAAGCCTATGTAAACCTTGGAAATCTCTATCTCGATGACGGCCGTTTTTTTGACGCGCTTTTTATAGCAAAGGAAGGTGTGAAGCGCTTCCAGAACAGTTTTCAAATACAAAATAATTTAGGGTTGCTATACGGTAAAACTGGAATACTCGACAGCTCAATATACTATTTGGATAACGCCTATAGTAAAAGTAAAAATGAAACTACCGCGAGTAACATCCTTGCTGTAGTTGCCCGTAGCGATTTCAGTATGGACGCCGACTCGGTACTATCAGAATATGATATTGCAGATGATCCAATATCAGTGAATAATAATTATGTACTATACAACAATTCTTTAAAGGCATTAGAGCTTCCTTATTTGTCGGAAGATACTGTACTGGGATTCCTAGATGCTTCTATCCTATTTAATCGATCGTTTAATCACCTTTATTCCGAGGACTCTCTGAACACTAGAGTGATTTTCGAATTGGCAAATAAACCGTACAATGCCGGAACCAGGGAACAGCTGGAATATATAGCTTGCCTCAATCTATATAAGAATAAAAATGTTAACAAAGCCTTTAGAGAGCTAAACTGGCTTGCAAATGGTAGCATCTCAAATAGTGGAAAGTTTTTTAACTTAATTGGCACATGGGCGCTGGATCAAGAGGCTTCTGATGTAGCTGCACAATATTTTGAATGGGCAGAAAACAAAGACTGGTCTGAAGCTAGTTTTAATAAGGCTATTGCGCTTAGTGAAAACGGACGTATTGCAGAAGCCGTCGAAAGTTGGGAACAAATAGAAAAAAGCCGGGATAAAGAGGCTCAAGAAATTGCACGAACTATGTCGACAATCTTAACGATGGATCTTTCAAATTTTAATCAGTTAGCCGATTACCAGAAGTATCTTGTTATACGATACAGACTGCTCAGCAGTGACATCACGATATTCAAAAACCTGGCTTCAACTATTTCCGACATGAATTACAGAGCACAGGCTTATCTGGATATGTGCAAAAAACTATGGAAAGATGATGCCGTCGATCTGGCTGTAAGCCTTTATCAGGAACTTGGTGGACTGGAGATTACCGATCGAATGCTTTACGAAGAGACGCAATGGTTTGAGCTTAGAATGCTTGCCTTTAGTAAAAAGGTAAGGGTGCTGGCAGAAAAGATTAACCAAGGAATCGCATTTGACAATGAGCATATTCTTGAAAAACACTTCTATACCGGTCTTCTAATGGAGGCTTCAGGAGATACGACCGCAGCCCGCAAGAATTATCAGTTGATCGCCTATATGAATCCATTCTTCGAAGAAGCAGTGATTCATAGCTCTGAATTTACAAGCCTAAGAGACGGTTTTGAGGCCTATAACATTTTACTCAGCTCCCTAGAAGTTAATCCTAATTCCATTAAGCTTCTTAAAGCATTTATAATGCAATGCGCAAAGGTAGAACTGAATACATATGCGGAAAATAGCCTTAATGACCTTAGTGGACTTATTTCGACAACTGAATTTTTAAAATTTAGACAAGAATATGAGGAACTTGTGAAACAAGTTGTAGAAGAAGCTGAGAACTTTTAAAAGAGGGCCTCAGACGATTTATAATGTTGGTATGTCGCCATGATCTCATCAGCAATCATTTTGGACAAATTCAAAAATATTGAAAAGGATTCGTCTGCCATAAGTTTTTCTCTAACAACCAATTCCACGGTCTCTTCCTGAATTTGTTTTACTTCCTCCAGTAATATATCCGCCTCTTCTGAACACGTAAGAGAATTAATTTTTCCACGGATAGCAATCAGTTTATTGTAGTATACGTCAATCTTGTTTTTCTTACGTGTTTTTTGCCAACTTGAAACAGAATATAACGTACTTGCCAACGCTACGAATATAGATATTATGACACTCAATACTTCCGCATACTTTTCAAGAAAAGTCGGCTCGTACCTTTCCAAATAGTCTCTTGCCCCCTGATGCATTTGAATATTTAGTTTATTGGGATCGAAAGTCCCTGAAAAATCATGAAACAAAGGGTTGATAGTAGTTATTTTTTGCTTGTTCTGATCAAGCGTCTTTAAAACTTCGTAAACCAGTTCTCTATCTAAATTAGTTCTCCCAACTAATATGGCATCAATCTCCAAAGTAAGAACCGGGTCTTCCGTATAGTCTCCATAAACATCTTTAGCAACAATATAGGGGCTAAAATAAGGATACCTGGTGCAGATTCCTTCAGCTAGAGATCCTCTTCCCAGCTTTTCGACGCTATCAAAGCTAAATAGTCGATATTCATCTAGATCACGTAATTCGTCATTGCTTAGTAAATCGGTAAAAGAAAAAATGACATCAGCTTTAAACAGCTCTATCTCAGATAATATAGTAACTTCTTTATTTCGAATGCCATAATCTTTCATCAGGTCTTTCAGGAACTTATATGTTCCAGAACCCGGAACCCCAGCGTAAATTTTCTTCCCTTTTATCAGCTCTTCAATAGTCGAACACTCAACGCCTCTTTTGTGCATCACATGCAGTATTTGTGGATATAAAGGCATGATTGATGCCACTTCGTCCGAAACAATCGTATAGTTATCAACAATACTAAAATCGATCTTACCCTCTTTTAATGAATCCAGACTTGCACTTGATCCGATGCCGTTAACAACTAAAAATTTATTTCTTGTTTTCTCAGAAAGAATTGAAGCTATATTCCTGGAAAGGTAGTTCTGAGGTTCTTGAATGTCCGTGGAAAAGGTGAATTGCTCCTTTCTTTCAGTGCAGGACGCCAGAAAAAGTACAAAGACACACGCAAATCCAAATAGAGTCTTCAATTGATGTTGCCTGTAGTTACATACTTACTATAATTCTTTTCAGCGCTAGCTTTATTGGCCGTCGGATCTCTCTCCCAAAGTTCTCTTCCATTCACGGACAACGTGCGTTCAAAAAGATAAAGCTGCCCATTTCGTATCAAAAAGTTATCGTATTTTGGCGTAGTTGCCCTGCCCATGGCAAGTGTCATAGAACACCAGCCGCCATAAGCGGGTAAATATTTGGCGGGTGACAGCAAGAATTTGGCTTTGTTTTTATCACTAAAAAAGTAATAGGTAACATGTTCGTACTCCAATGATATCTCTTCATTACCAAGTAGGGCCTTGTTTTCATCGAAATAACTGATCGGATCATATCCCCCAAGGCCAATATGGCCGTCGGCAATACAATACTTTAACGTATCTGGCTCAGATTGAGCAATTGAAAATGTTGGAACTAGTAAAAGAAGGTAAAATAGTTTTTTCATGTGGGTTTGGTTTGGTAAATGTTTAAACATCTTTTTGCAGTTAGAGTTTCATCTTTCTTGTCTTGGTTGCGACAAGAATACGCATTTATGTTATAAGTAAGACTTTGTCATTATTGATTTACATTTGCTCATTATCAAACGATTTTAATTCATGGAATTGAAGAATGTACAACTTGCAGAAACACACCAAAAATCAGGCGCTAAAATGGTGCCTTTTGCAGGCTATAATATGCCGGTAAGATATAGTTCCGACAAAGAAGAACATAATACAGTAAGAGAAGCCGTTGGTATATTTGATGTTTCACATATGGGGGAATTCTTAATTTCAGGTCCTAGTGCGTTGGCCTTAGTTCAGAAAGTTACCAGTAATGATGCCTCTAAATTAAGCGTTGGTAAGGCACAGTATAGTTATCTGCCTAATGTGGATGGCGGAATCGTTGATGACCTGTTAGTTTATCAAATTAAAGAAGAGCAGTACATGCTGGTGGTAAATGCTTCTAATATTGATAAAGACTGGAATTGGATTACGAAATATAATGAGGATATAGGAGCTGACATGCGTAATATATCAGATCAGTTTTCCTTGTTTGCAGTTCAAGGGCCAAGGGCAACGGAGACTTTACAAAAGCTAACATCTGTGAACCTGTCTGAAGTCAAATTCTACACTTTTGAAGTTGGTGATTTTGCAGGAGTTGACCATGTGATACTATCTGCCACAGGTTATACCGGAGCCGGTGGTTTTGAAATTTACCTACATAATAAAGACGCCGAACATATCTGGAATGAAGTTCTAAAGGCAGGTGAAGAATTTGGAATAAAACCGATTGGCTTAGGGGCGAGAGATACGCTTAGAATGGAAATGGGATATTGCCTTTACGGAAACGATATAGACGATACCACATCTCCATTAGAGGCCGGCCTGGGTTGGGTAACCAAATTCACCAAGGACTTCATAAATAAAGAGAACCTCGAAAAACAAAAAGAAGCAGGGGCAACTAAAAAGCTTATTAGTTTTAAAATGGAAGACAGAGGCATACCAAGACAAGGGTATGATCTGCTAAATGCTGATAATCAAGTAATTGGTAAAGTAACTTCAGGAACTATGTCTCCAACTCTTGGTATAGGTATCGGTCTCGGTTATGTAGAAATAGAATATGCTCATCCTGGCACTGACATCTTCGTTTCCGTCAGGAACAAATCGCTAAAAGCCAAAGTAAGCAAACTACCTCTTATTAAATGAAAACAATAGATGTTTGCTTAAGTCCTGACCTAATTCACCTTCATAATCTTAAAGATAAAAATGTAGTTATTGTTGATATACTCAGAGCTACTTCTTGCATGGTTTCCGGATTAGCCTTTGGCATAGATCACATTATTCCATTCAGTAATCTTGAAGGATCTCAAGCCATGAAGGCCGAAGGTTACCTGATAGCGGGAGAACGTGGAGGAGAAAAAGTGGAGGGTTTTGATTTGGGAAATTCTCCTTTCGATTATATGGATAAGAAGGTGGTTGGTAAAAAAGTAGCTACCACCACTACTAATGGCACAGTGGCAATAGAAAAGTCCAGGGCAGCACTAAACGTAATTATTGGAGCATTTCTTAATATCACTGCCGTTGTAAATTACCTGAAGCAAAGGGATGAAAGTGTCATTGTTTTCTGTGCAGGCTGGAAAGGAAAGGTAAACCTTGAAGATTCTCTATTTGCCGGAGCTTTGGTGGAACGCCTTCAAAATGACTTTGCTAATGAATGCGATTCTCCTTTACTCGTACAAGCTGCGTATCAAAGTATGAAGCATGATCTTGTAGGCTTTGTTAAGAATTCATCACATGCTAAACGCCTGAATCGCCTTAATGTACACAAGGATATTGAGTACTGCATGAAACTTGATGTGTTTGACCTAGTACCGATATTGAAAGAAGGTAAGCTTGTCCTACTTTAACTTGTCATTATTCTTATGCCGGTCCTTATCCCTGATAGATTTCTTTTCCATGTTCTTCTTAAAGGCCTGCGTTAAATCAACGCCTGTCTGATTTGCCAGACAGATCAATACCCAAAGTACATCCGCCATTTCATCACCCAGATCTTTATTCTTATCACTTTCCTTTTCTGATTGCTCACCATATCGCCTGGCCATTATCCTGGCTACTTCTCCCACCTCCTCAGTCAGGATAGCTGTATTGGTAAGTTCGTCGAAGTAACGAACACCGGTAGTATTGATCCATTCGTCTACGCGTTCTTGAGCTTCTTTTAGTGTCATTTCTTATCCTTTGTATCAATAATTATAGTTATCGGCCCGTCATTCACCAGGCTTACCTTCATATCTGCGCCAAACTCTCCTGTGCTAATGGGCTTTCCAAGATCTTTGGCTAGCTGACTGATAAATTGCTCGTAGAGTGGAATGGCTATATTAGGTTTGGCTGCTTTAATGTACGATGGACGGTTCCCTTTTTTAGTACTGGCGTGCAATGTGAACTGGCTTATTAGTAACACGTCCCCACCAGTCTGAAGAATACTCTTATTCATAACTCCATCAGGGTCATTGAATATCCTAAGATTCACAATCTTGTTGCTTAACCAGGTAATGTCCTCCACGGCATCCTCCTCTTCAATTCCTAATAGTACCACCACTCCCGGACCTATTGTTCCTTTTATATGGCCTTCAATCTTAACCGAGGCCTCGGAAACACGTTGAACAACAACGATCATTCTGTCTTTGTGTTTGGTGGTACATAATCCATTGGTAGTAGACTTGCCATTGTTCCTATCCAACTCCAGTACCCTTCTATATACGTAGAACGAACATCTTCGTAATAGCCATTATCATATAATTTGAGTCTGTCCTTTATATGAAGCCTGGACTCTTGATACCCTGGAGTTGATCTCGACTTAAATGGATATTCTAAAGCTTCTTTTGCTCCTTTATAAATAATTTGCAGCATGCCAATGTAATTAACATAATCACCCTCTAACAACTCCTTACCCGTTTTGAACTGCCGCCCTAAACTATCTACCTCTTTCGGTTTCCTGCGCTCCTTCAGGTAATAAGAAAGACTGTCACTTCCATTAAGAACATTGGCGCCACCAACACTAATTGTTACTAAACCACCCGATGCAGCCTTTACTCCCTTTTGGTAGTATGAAATTCGTTCGTCAATCAATTTGTCAGGCAAGCGATCCGGGTTTGGGATTTTCAATAGTTCAAGCACCAAAAACTCGTCTTTTTCAAAATTACCTTCTGCCATTGATCTAAAGAAGTGCAAAAGCGAACCCTTGTACGCTTTGTTTCTATTTCTTTCCCAACGCTTCTCTTTTGATTTATTCTTGGGCTTTAAATAGCTGAATCTAGGCACACCATAATAGGCCAGTTTACCATCCCGGTATTCCATTTGGAATGAGATCATATCATACGTAATCTCATAACCTAACCAGTCGTTTCTTATCACCAACGGTTCGCGTGCATGCGCATAAAGTGTTCGTTGGTTATTATCATCATAAAAGGCTAAGGCCTTTTTATTAGTTATTTGTGCTTTAGTACTGGCAGGAGTTGTACCTAAAAAATAGTTTCTAAAAGATTGAAAATTTCGTTTCCAATTTGAAGTATCTGCCGTTATGAAAACTTCCGGTAAATTTACTACCTCGGGAACAAGTTCTATAGCAATCTGCAATGTCTCGTTTCCCTTAAGTTCAAGTGACCTGGAGTAAGTATTATAACCTACAAAGGATACGGTTAGGTCATACTTGCCAGCAGGAAATCCGCTAAGCTTAAAGGTACCTTCCGGATTTGTCGTAGTTCCTATCGTAGTATTCGCGAAGTAGACATTGGCAAATTGAACCGGTTGGTTGGTGCGGGAATCAGTTATTTTTCCTAAAACCGATTGACTATGGCCTTTATTCCCAACCAGTACTATTAGTAAGATTAAAATGAAAATTTTACTCATGTCTGAAAACGAATTAAAAGCCAAACGATTGGCATTTTAGAATGTTCTTAGTCCAATCCTATTTTAACGCTTTTTGACATTATTGTCTCTCTTCGCATAGAAATACAAAACCACGGCCACCAGAAAAAGAGGTAGCATTATCGCGATGCTATATCCAAAATAAGAGAGAACCTTATATCCCAAATTCTTGTCAACTGCGGTGCCACAGCCGCTCAAACCCAGGATAAGGGTAATTAGAAAAAAACTAGTCGGCTTCCTTAACATCAGTGGCTGTGTTACTTTCCCATAGCTGAAAGCGATCGATCTCATGTTGTATTTTGTTGTAAACCCAGACGAGTACTGCGAAATCGTCAACGAAACCGGTTACGGGAATAAAGTCAGGAATAAAATCAAGAGGAGTGATAAAGTAAAGCAAGGCCGCCACTACCAGAACAATGTGTTTCCATTCTATTTCACGATACTCCCCTCGTGCATACGCTTTAACCATGCGAATAAACACATTCAACCTGGCTATAAACCCGGACATTTTAACATTATCAATATTAAAGTCATTAATCTTATCTGAGGCTTTGTTAACCAGATTACGCATGCGAGGACTGCTTTTTAGAACCTCAGAGGCTTTTTTTACCGCACGTTTGAAAAATTGGTTTTTCTCGACGTCTTCCATAACTCAAAATGTTGTTCGAATCTCTGCCTTAACTGCAGCTAATGCTTTCTGGATGGGATCGAACTCACGCGCCATGGCAATATCAAATAAGCGCTTGGACAAGTCTATTCCGGTAGCCTTTTCATCAAGGCCTATAGCAGATTCATTGATGGAAACAATCAGTTCCTCCTTGGCTGTTTTTACCAAACCCCAGACTTCATCACTCATATATACTTGCTGAGAAACATTGTGATTATATTCCTCGCGCACCTCTTTGAGCATAATATGTTGAAACTCTCTAGCTGTATAATCACCATTATTTAGGCGGACAACAAGATTATTCGGACTAATTCTTTCTAAGAAAAGGCAAATTCTCTCATAAGCGTGGAGCCTGTTCGGTAGTACTGTTTCAATGCTTTTACCACGAACGACCAAAGCCTGCTTTTCAAATTCCTTGTCCAAAAATGATTTTACAACTAAATACATAGCATAAAGTACAGCGCCTGCCGGCAGTAGTATTTTGCCAAATTCGATTAGTATCTCCATGTATTATATTAAATCCTTCAACGACTTTAAATTAAAAAAAGTCTCTCACTTAACTCTACATTTTTATAACACCCTCATTTTAGTCTACTAAATTTGAACCGCGCTTGTCATTTCCCGGTTATTGAGTGTAATTATGAATGATCTACTAGTTCCAGTCACCCTTACTCCCAAAGCTGCTAAAGAGGTACGCCACATTATGGAAAATAAGAATATTCCGGCAAATTACGGATTAAGAATAGGCATTAAAGGAAGCGGAGGCTGCTCAGGGTTCAACTTCCTACTTGGCTTCGACACTCAAAAGGACAGCGATCTTAGCTTTGAGGTAGATGGTATTCCTGTTTATGTAGAAAAAAAACATACCATGTATCTATTGGATTTGGAGGTAGATTTTTATGAAGGTAGCGATGCCAGGGGATTCACATTTGTGAAGAAGAGTTAGATTCCCTTTGTGTTTGGTAGGCTCTCCATCTTTCATCCTGCGCTTTGAATAGATAGTTATAGTATATAAGTCCAATGAAACCAAAAACAATTATTCTACCGAGCATATCGACTAAATCCATGGCGCTAAAGTCAAACCCGACGGATAACAGATGAGTTGGAATCCCCATAAGTAAGCCCCACAACAGGGCTCTCTTCATAATATACTTCCATTTATGATCACGCCTAAATGTCCATTTTTCTAAAAAGACTTTTTCATTTTTTGAGAATTGTGTCTTTTTAGTCATCTGATCTTTTCTTCAGACTGACAATCGCACGCTCACAATCACCTTTTATTGGTGGATTTAGTTTGGAAAGTATTACCTCTACCCATTTGACACCTTTCAATTCATCTAAAACGCGGTCCACAATCAATTGCACTACATGCTCCAGCAATTTTGATGATTTGTCCATCTCTTCCTTTATAATGCTATAAAGGTCTTCATAATCAATTGTATAAGAGAGTTCATCATCAACGGCAGCCTTATGGAAGTTTGTTTTAACAGTGATGTCTACTTCAAATAAATTGCCTTGCTCACGTTCCACATCATAATAGCCATGGTAGGCTTTAAACTTAAGGCCTTTCAGACAAATTTTACCCATTAATCAATCTCGTCAAAAAAAGAAGTTGATTTTTCAGTTTCTTGGTTTGAGGAGTCTTTCGAATCATTGGTTGATGAAGAAGATCCATTAATTTGTAATTCATCATTCGGTTGAGGACCTTCTTTCTTTTTGTCCGGCTTATTCTTTGCTACAGATCTGTCAATATTCTCCCGCTTGATCTTAAGCAGCTCTTCTTCAATATCAACCACTTTAATCTGAGACTTGACTCGCTCTACTTTTTCGACGGCATCACTGGCAAAACTTCGGATATCTGAAAGCAGGTCATCGCGTAAATTCTCAAGATTACGATAGACTTGGGCCAAAGACCTAACCCGCTCCTCCATTTCATCTATGGCACGCTTAGATCTCAATTCCGCTTCTTCAATCATATCCTTGGCCTTGGCCTTGGCGTCATTAAGCAGGGCTTCAGACTTTATCTGTGTCTCACGCATGTGGAGTTCAGCTGTTTTAGTCGCTTGGTCAATCATATTGGCTCCAGTGTCTTCAGCAGTCTTCAGTGTTTTGAATAGTGAATTCTCAACTTCTCTCAACTTTTCCACTTCTTTTTCAGAAGAATTTAATTTTATGGAGAGCTCCTTATTCTCATCCATGAGTTTCTCCCATTCCTGTGAAAGTGTAACCAAAAAGGCCGTTACTTCCTCTTTATCAAGGCCTCTAAACGCTTTCTCAAAAGTCTTTTGACGAATGTCTAACGGGGTGATTTTCATAGTTTAAAAAATTAACCAACAACAACTTATTAGGTAAACTCTAAATTCCAGATTGATATTGCCCTATCATCACTGGCGCTTACAAGTAAATCTTGGTGCGAAGACCAGAGCAATTTGTTTACTGAAGTTCCATGACCGGCATGTCTGGCTTTATCGATAACCTTTAAAAGCTTAAAAGTATGACTATCCCATACTTTTATCGATTTATCCATGCTACAAGTTACGAAATGTTTGCCATCCGGGCTATAATCGATATTATTAATGGCATACATATGAGCAGCAATATCCCGCAGGTTCAGATAGCCTGCTTTAACATCCCAGGCCTTGATGTGAGCATCTCGTCCGGCAGATAAAAGTAATTGCCCGTCCGGACTATACTGCAGCGAAAAAACAGAGTTCGTGTGCCCCTCAATTACATGCTTAAGACTTAAGTCAGATTTTTCAAATACCCGAATGAGGTTATCACTATAGCCAGCGGCTAATTCATTAGTGTACTCATTTATCGCAATTGTTCTTAAACTAACTTCAGACTCCTTTACCGTTTTATGTACCCTTAGGCTATTAACATCCATTTTTGAAAGAGCGCCCGATGCATCACCTATATAGGCATGGCTACCTGAACTTTTTATATCAAAAATGGCAGCCTTGGTCATATTTAATGAACCAAGCTCTTTCTTATCTTCCAAATCAATAACGTGAATGCCGTCATAATTATGCCCAACAAGTAATAAGTTTTGCTCGATCATGTAATGCAGACCATAAATGGAATTCGGCAGTTTTGCTATTAATTGACCCTTCTCCGGATCATCCAAATCCCAGCTGACGACCATGCCATCTCCTGCACCGGAAAAGAATACATTTGGAAACTGTGATCTTTCCAAAGTATAAACACAGTCATTATGCCCCGTTAGGGTGTTACGTTTAGATACTGTTACTTTGCTTCCAATCAATGTACTATAGCTAATTTTTATGCAAAGAAGCATGATTTAAGTACAGGATTCAAATGCCCATTCTGGAAATAAGAAAGCTCAGTTCAAGTAGATCAATAGCCTTATGGAAAATAACCGAGGATATTGATACCTTATTCAGACAATGTATGCTGAAGGCAGAAGAAATCCATTTGTTAAAATCGTACAAAAGTAAAATCAAGCAGAAAGAATGGCTTACCGGTCGACTTACCATTCAAACTTTGCTTGAATTATTAAATCAGAATTACCAGGGAATTAAAAAAAATGGAGATGGAAAGCCTGTTCTTTCTTTAAGGAACGGAGAAATTTCTATTACTCACTCCTACCCATATGTTGCAGCTATATATGATAAACATGAAAATGTAGGCATTGATATTGAACAGCCTACTCCAAAACTCAGACTAATTGCAAAGAAATTTTTGAGTGATAGCGAGTTGGAATTCACTCAAAATGACCTAATCAGACTATGTATTTGCTGGTGCGCCAAGGAGGCTTTATATAAGATCTACAGCAAAAAGGGATTGCGATTCAGCGAAAACCTATTCATTAACGAATTTGAGCCAAAAAGCGAAGGAGTGATCTCTGGCAGCATAATTGCCAACAACACTGAAAAAAAGTATAACTTACAATACAGTGTAGAACAAGACTATGTACTTGTTTACAATGTTCAAAGCTAGACAAAATAGGTTATGAAATACCCTTACTTAGTATTGCTTACACTCGTCTCTTTAACTGGTCGCGCTCAGGTGAAGGACTTTTCCCTTGCCAACGTTCAAAATGGCAGCACGGTAAGTTTATCTCAATTTAATGATTTTAAAGGTGTTGCCGTGATCTTCACAAGTAACGTATGCCCCTATGCCGTTTATTACGAAGGGCGCATTACACAATTGGTAGCGGATTACAAGTCAAAGGGCATACAGTTCCTTTTGATTAATAGTCATGGTGAGGACAAAGAGTCCAACGCAGAAATGGCTAATAAAATATCTACCTGGGGTATTGATGTACCCTATTTAGCAGATAAGGACCAAACTGTAAAAGACGCTTTTGGAGCCAGAAAAAGCCCTGAAGTTTTTCTCTTAAAAAATAATGATGGAAAGTTTTTAGTTTTCTATAGCGGAGCTATCGATAATAATCCGCAGGTAGCCAGTGACGTAAAAGAACAGTATTTAAAACAGAATATCGAAACGTTGTTGAACAATCAGTCACCTAAAGTTGGCGGCAGGCCTATTGGATGCATTATTAAGGGTTAAAGATTTTCATCCGTTATATATTTTAACAACTCCTTAACTTCTTCTTCTTTAGCATGATCGCCAATTTTTTCAAAGGATTGTATTAAGTTTCGCAGCGATCGTTTAATAATTTCGGTATTCTTACACGGTTCAAAAAATATTTTTTGAGGTGTCATTCTTAATTCTCCAATATAATTTTCAATATCCTCTCTCGAAAAGATCAACCCACGATTAAAAGCGTTGATATAGAATTGCTTGTAGGCTTCATCCCTATAAGTCAGTATGAATAGGTTAGGAAGGTTTACGCCATAAATAGGCAATTTGAGCTTCTGGGCTACTAAAAGATAGATTACACAAAGAGATATTGGGTTACCTTTTTTTGATTCCAGCACGCAGTTAATCATAGAGTTGCTGGGCGAGTGAAAGTTTTTAGTATTTGCGGCAAACTTTAACTTATTGAACAAAACACTATTTAGAATCTTTATCTGATCATGTGGATGGCCGTCGGGTTTAAACTCAAGCCAGGCTTCATAGTAGAGCTGCTCAACATCCTGTTTAAGTTTTGAAAACTCAAGGTCCGGATATTGGTAGCTTGCCACTAACCACATCCCCTTTAAAAGATCATCCGACTCTTCAAGAAACCATTTCCGGAGTTTTTCTTTCAAAATATCAAATTGTAGTGAATGGATAAGATCTTCTATTCTGGACTGAACAAGGGGATTGAGGTTACTCTCCCATTCACTTTCTAAAAAAGGTATGACGTCCTCTCCGAGGGAAGTGATTTTATCTTCTACGTGCGCAATAATCTCCCGATCTTCGTCATCGAGCAATGAAACCAGAGCTTTGAGTTCACTTTCCGTCATATTCAATTATAGAATTACTGAATGATGGAATTGTTGAATGAATGACATCTCAACTATTTCGTATTCTTTCTTGCTTTTGATAATATAGCTAAAATCTCTTCAATTTCTTTTTTAAAAGAAGCATCTATATTCAAAATTTTACTCTCTTCCATAATTTCAACCCAAAAGAGTACCTCATCCGCTTCTTCGACTGAAATACTCAATTTAGAAAAAAATTCGGCTCTTGAACGACCTCTACAAGCGGCCCTGTAATTGGCGCCCACGAACAAAGCTGATCTCAAAAACTGTCGCCCAATAATTTTGGACTCTTCATTCTTTGGAAGTCGTTTAAAAGTTCTAATAGCATTCAATCCCAATTGCTTGGTCCTGGACTTCATCATCTCCACAAATGCAACCTTTTCTAATTTTGACACCACATACTAAATTCAATCATTCAATCATTCAATCATTTAACATTGAATCACGTCTGAATAACCCCAACATTAAACTTTTCCACTGGTGAATGATTAGCGGCCTCAATACCCATAGAAATAACCTTTCTGGTTTCGGCAGGGTCTATTATACCGTCTACCCATAGTCGAGAGGCGGCATAGTAAGGGCTTAATTCCTCGTTATACTTGTCTGTAATTTCCTTAAGTAAAGCCTCTTTTTCCTCAGTTGAAATTTCTTTACCCTGAGCTTTAAGGGTAGAAACTTTAATCTGTAGCAGAGTCTTAGCCGCAGAAGCCCCACTCATTACGGCTATCTGAGCAGATGGCCATGCGTATATTAGCCTTGGATCATATGCCTTACCGCACATAGCATAGTTGCCTGCTCCATAACTGTTCCCCACCACAATGGTGAACTTGGGCACAGTACTATTGGCCATGGCATTCACCATTTTCGCCCCATCCTTAATAATACCCCCATGCTCGGCTTTGCTGCCCACCATAAAACCACTCACGTCCTGTAAGAATACCAAAGGAATTTTACGCTGGTTACAATTCATAATAAAGCGAGCGGCCTTATCGGCAGAATCAGAATATATTACTCCACCCATCTGCATTTCACCCTTCTTACTCTTTACTATTTTTCGTTGGTTAGCCACAAAACCGACCGCCCAACCATCCACTCGCCCATATCCGCACACTATGGTCTGACCGTATAGCTTTTTGTATTCGTCGAATTCAGAGCCATCTACCAAGCGTTTGATAATGTCAACCATGTCGTAGGGCTTTACCCGACTATCAGGCAAGACGCCGTATATACTTTTGCCGTCCTCTTTAGGCTCTTGAGATTTTATCCTATCAAAACCTGCATCTTCAGGTTTACCAATCTTATTAAAGATAGACCTTATATAATCCAGGCAAGCCTCATCATTTTCAAACTTGTTATCCGTAACACCCGAGATCTCGCAGTGCGTAGTGGCTCCTCCAAGTGTCTCATTGTCAATATCTTCACCAATAGCCGCCTTTACAAGATAGCTCCCTGCCAGAAATATTGATCCGGTTTTATCAACGATCATTGCCTCGTCAGACATTATTGGCAAATAGGCTCCCCCTGCAACGCAGCTTCCCATTATTGCAGCTATTTGTACAATACCCATGGCAGACATTTTAGCATTATTTCTAAACTGTCTTCCGAAATGCTCTTTATCAGGAAAAATCTCATTTTGCATAGGCAGGAAAACACCCGCACTATCCACCAGATAAATGATAGGTAGTCGGTTTTCCATAGCTACTTCCTGGGCCCTCAGATTTTTCTTAGCGGTGATAGGAAACCACGCGCCGGCCTTTACTGTAGCGTCATTGGCTACGATCATACATTGCCTGCCATGAACATAGCCTATACCAGTAACTACGCCGCCAGAGGGACACCCGCCTACCTCTTGATACATGCCATCACCGGCGAAAGCTCCAATTTCGAGAAATGAAGTATTATTATCTGTGAGGTAATCGATCCTTTCTCTTGCTGTAAGCTTCCCTTTTTTATGATGGGATGCAATTTTATTTTCACCTCCACCCAGATGAACTTGCTTAAGCTTCGAACTAAGCTTAAAAACAAGTTGTTTATTGAGATCCTCGTTCTTATTAAATTCTACATCCATAAAGGCCATCTACTTCCTTCTCTTAAGACAATGAAGCACTTTTAGATAATACACTAGTTTTTTCTTTCGGCCTTTCGCCTATCCTTCTCGATTTTCTTTGCGTTCTTGCCCAAGGGAGCAAAGAAATGTTTTGGTTGAGAATCAATGTGGATTAAGAGCTGATCCAGGCTTCTTACCGCGTTATTAAGATTGACATAAAGAGAGTCCTCAGTCATTAACCTCCCAAGAGTTCCATCATTATTTGTAAGTTTGTCAACTGCGTTATTAAGAGTTTTTAATGTGGTATTTATTTGGTCGATGGTCTTGTTCAATTCCAGCGCTTTAAGCGAATCAGATAGTTGCTTAAAGTTATCGAGCGTAGGTTTCAAATCATCCATGGTCAATTTAAGTTTATCACCTACTTCTCCATAGTTATCCACAAGCGTGTCAAGCTTAACTTTTAAACCAAGAATTGTAGGTTTAATCACCAATGATGCTTCAGTAAAATTGATCAGAATGCTATCTATCTTACCTCCGGTGCCCGCAAGTTGATCCAGTACAAGATTGATTTTTTTAATAGTAGCCTCAAGGTTGTTTGCCACCGGCTGAGCGCTTTCCGCCAATATATCGGTTATACCTTTGTCCAAGACTGCGATGATTGTATCCTTGGCATCTATAGGATTAGAAATATCTCCTGGATATAACAAAATGGATTTGTTTCCCAGAAAATCACTGTTGAGCGTGGCCGTTGAAGAATCCCCTAAAATTATGTTACCATCAATGTCAAGTTCTACAAGGACCTGATCTGAGCTACTTTGCAACAAACGAATTTCACTCACTCGCCCAACGGCGAAACCATTTATCAAAACCGGATTGGAAACATTTAGGCCATTTACATTATCGTAAATAGCGTAGTATTTGTTTGACGATGAAAAGAAATCAATCCCTTTGAGGTAATTGAAACCTAGATAAAGTATGGCTATTGTGGTTACCATAAATAACCCTACCTTGAACTCTTTTGATAAACTCACCCTGCTAATTTAAGGATTCAATTTCGTTTTTATAATCCCTGAAGGCTCTGAATATTCCTGAAGCTATATTTCCTTGAACTGATGGATCATTTAGTTCTTTTTCTTCCTTAGGATTACTAAGAAACCCGATTTCAACAAGCACACTGGGCATAGCTGTGCTCCAAAGAACATAAAGACTAGATTGCTTTACCCCTAAACTTCTGCGACCAGCTCGCTTTGAAAATTGATTTTCTATATTGGTCGCTAAAAGAATGCTTCGGTCCTGAAAAGTGGACTGCGTAATTGAAAACAATATGGCTGATTCGGGTGAACCAGGGTCAAAGTCATATTCCTTTTCGTAATCTTCTTCCAACAATATTACTGAATTCTCACGCTTGGCTACCTCAAGATTTCTACCTGTATTCTGGGCTCCCATTACATAGGTTTCTGTACCATAAATTGAATTTTTACGCGCTTGGCTGGTTTCGGTAGGCAAAGAATTGGCATGAATGGAAATAAAAACATCTCCGTCATTATTATTGGCGATTTGAGGACGCCCCTTTAATGTGATAAATACATCTGTTTTTCTAGTGTAGATGACCTTGACATCAGGTAAATGTTCTTCTATATACTTGCCCACTTTTAGCGACACAGACAACACTACATCCTTTTCCTTTGACAAGCTTCCAAGAGCTCCAGGATCTCTCCCACCATGCCCTGCATCAATAATGACTGTCTTTACCTGAAAATCACTTTTCGTCTTTCTAGAAGAAGAAGTTAGCAAGGTAATTGCTATTAGCAGGGATACCATGGTAATATTCTTTACAATTTTTCGCATCCTGTAGCTTAATCTAATACCTTTGAACAAAGTTCTAAAAATATCCATAAAAGCGAAAAGCGCACTAATTAATTTGAATTTCAAGTGTTTTGACAGGGCCTGTCTGGCCGGTATTTTTTTACTTTTTGCCATCTCTAATGTAACAGGTCAGAGTCCTGAGAAAAAACTAAATGTCGCCGATGGACTGTTAAATAACCAAAGCATTTCTGCTGATACTACCGTATTGGACAGCGCTGTAGTTGCTTTGGATTCTATTTCTACCGAACTGCCCGATTCTACATTAACCGCCCCGAAGCCCAAAGGTGATATTCAGACTACGATCAATTACTCTGCCAGAGATTCAATTAACTTTTCCTTAGACACTAAGATTGTTAAGCTTTACGGAGACTCAAAAATCAAGTACGGGTCCATTGAGCTGGAGGCAGATCATATAATAATTGATTATAACAAAAACACATTAAGTGCGAGTGGGAAGCTGGATAGCACAGGTACGCGAATAGGATATCCTATTTTCAAAAATGGTGCTGAAGTATACGAAACACGAGACATTACTTATAATTTCAAGACGGGCAGAGCCAGGATAACAGAAGTGGTTACGCAGCAGGGTGATGGTTTTCTACACGGCGAGACTGTATATAAAAATGAGAAAAACGAACTCTTCAGTATTGATAATACGTATACCACCTGTAATCTTAGACACCCTCATTTTAGAATTCGGTCAAAAAGGACAAAGGCAATTCCAGATGACAAGATAGTATCGGGGCCGTTTAATCTTGAAATAAACGATGTACCTACACCCTTGGGTTTCTTTTTCGGCATGTTCCCAGCCCAGAAAGAGTCCAGTTCAGGGATTATAGTTCCAACTTATGGCGAAGAAGAAAGACGTGGTTTTTTTCTAAGGAATGGCGGCTATTTTTTTGATGTTAGCGAGTATATGAAAATAGCAATACGTGGTGACCTTTACAGTAAAGGGGGACATGGATTGAATATTACTACAAATTACAGAAAAAGGTATGCCTATAATGGAAACTTTAATTTTACCTACACCAAACTGAGGACAAGTGACGACATTGAGATTCTGGACAGTAGAAATGACTATCGTTTAACCTGGAGTCATAGCCCGCAGAGTAAGGGAAGAAGTAGATTCTCAGCATCCGTTAATGCGGCTACATCTTCATACAGCACCAATAATTTTCTTGGTATTAACAATGATCCTAACAACCCAAATTTTGATAGCTTCACCAGAAAATTAAGCTCGAATGTTAGCTACTCTACTACTTTCGGCTCATTGTTTTCACTCGGGTTAAGCGCAAGGCATAATCAGGATGTAAGTACAAATGAGGTTGATTTACTATTACCATCTCTAACATTTAATATGTCTAACATTTATCCATTTCAGAAAAAAGGTGGCGGGGGTAAAGGAGTATTAGACAAACTTAGTGTACGTTACACTCTTGCCGGCACAAATGAAATAACAAATAATCTGGGCCGTATTGGAGATTCTGAAACAGACAGTATTGGCGCTTTTAACTTTGAAACCTTTGGCACGTATTTCAAGAATGCCAATCGCGGGTTCAGGCATACCATTCCTGTAGCTACTTCATTCCGCCTACTTAAACATTTAACGGCCAGCCCTTCCATCAACTACGAAGAGCGCTGGTATTTTGATAAATTAGAGTATGGTCTGGATCCTGACGATCCTACTAGAGCTATAGTCATTGATACTCTGGATGGATTCAACCGAGTTTACGACTATAATTATAGTATCGGCGTGAATACTCGACTATACGGTACCTATTTCTTTAAAAAAGGTAATATTCAGGCCATTCGTCATGTGGCGAACCCCAGTGTTTCGTTCTCCTACCGGCCGGATTTTAGCGATGAGAAGTTTGGCTATTATCAGCATTTAACGACCGAAGAGGGAGATGAAATTATCGCAAATAGATACCAGGGTTATATTTTTGGCTCACCTCCTGCTGGTGAGAGCGGCTCTGTAGGTTTCTCACTAACCAATACGCTTGAAATGAAAGTGAAAACTAAAAAGGACACCACAGACCAAGCGCGTAAAGTACCTATCCTTAACAATTTCGGCTTTAGCGGTAGCTATAACATTGTAGCTGATTCCTTTAAGCTTTCGCCAGTTAGTATTCGTGCCAATACAGCGTTATTTCAGAAAAAATTGACGGTCAATTTTACTGGTCAGTTAGATCCCTACGTATATATTGACGATGGGACAAGCCGAGGTAAACGTATTGATCAATATACCTGGAATACTGGAAACGGCATAGGTCAGTTAAGTAGAGCCACTGTTGCCCTCAGTACTAATCTTAACCCTAAAGGACAGAAAAAGGATTCTGAAAACTCTAATAAGATTGCTAATTCCGACCTTAGTCAAGTAGAAAAGGACTTTTTGTTGAATAACCCTGATGCCTACATTGATTTTGAAATTCCATGGAGTTTAAGAGTTAACTACAACTTCAATTACACCAAAACCGGTCTTGCCAGCTCTGATATTACTCAGACCCTACGGTTTTCCGGTGATTTATCGCTAACAGAAAAATGGAAAGTGAACTTCAACTCAGGCTACGATTTTGAAAATAATGAATTCACCACAACAACCATTGGTATAAATCGCGATCTACACTGCTGGGTGATGAATTTTAATTGGACACCATTTGGTAGATTCACCAGCTACAGCTTTACCATTAGAGTGAAGTCTTCACTGCTACAAGACTTGAAAATTGACAGGAACAGGAGTTTCTTCGATCAGTTTTAGGCTAGCCAGTTCCTGACTTCGTCCAAATCAGGATTTTTAACCCCATTGAGCTTCATCTTTTTCCGCATACCGCACACATCGTTAAAAAGCTTATTCGGATTAGCTTCTTTTAATTGATCAATGGTTTGAAAGCCTAACTTTTGAATGATCTGCACCAGCTCTTCACGCACTCCTTGATCCACAAAATCCTGTGTACTTGAAACTTCCTGTTTCTTTTCAGGTTTCATTTGAGGAAAGAAGAGTACATCTTGAATGGAATTCGAATTAGTCATAATCATTGCCAGCCTGTCTATACCAACTCCTAATCCTGCCGTTGGGGGCATCCCATACTCAAGTGCCCTAAGATAGTCTTCGTCAAGTGTCATAGCCTCTTGATCACCTCGCTTCCCCAATTCAAGCTGATCTTGAAATCGTTGTCTTTGATCAATAGGGTCATTGAGTTCTGAAAATGCATTACATATTTCCTTCCCGTTAGCTATAGCTTCAAATCTCTCCACAAGGCCTTCTTTACTTCTGTGTTTCTTAGCTAGCGGAGACATTTCTACAGGATAATCCGTTATGAACGTAGGTTGAATCAATTGTCCTTCGCAAGTCTCGCCAAATATCTCATCTATCAGTTTTCCTTTGCCCATGGTCTCATCAACAGGTACATTAAGTTTTTTGGCAGTAGCTCTCAATTCATACTCTTGCATTTCGCTAATATCAATTCCGGTATAGCGCTTGATAGCTTCAAACATGGTAAACCTTTTCCATGGACGTTTGAAATCAATAATATTGTCGCCTACCTGAACTTCAGTGGTACCATGTAAATCAATGGCAACTTTCTCAATCATTTCTTCGACCAGATCCATCATCCAATTATAGTCTTTGTACGCTACATAAAGCTCTACCTGGGTGAACTCCGGATTATGAAACCTTGACATACCCTCGTTTCTGAAATCTTTGGAGAATTCATAAACTCCATCAAATCCGCCTACAATAAGTCGCTTGAGATAAAGCTCATTTGCGATACGTAAATAGAGCGTCATATCCAAGGTGTTGTGATGGGTTTTGAAAGGGCGGGCTGCAGCGCCTCCATAAAGAGGCTGAAGGATAGGAGTTTCTACTTCAAGATACCCTTTATTATTCAGATAATCTCGCATTGAGTTAACCAGTTTTGTTCGCTTGACAAAAGTATCTCGCACGTCAGGATTTACCACGAGATCGACATAACGCTGTCTATACCTCGTTTCCGGATCAGAGAATGCATCGTGTCTGACTACATTACCATCTTTGTCGGTAGTTTCTTTTACTATAGGAAGGGGTTTAAGTGATTTACTTAGTACTTTTAATTGAGAGACATGAATAGAAATTTCGCCTGTTTGAGTAGTAAATACATGCCCTTCTACACCAATGAGATCTCCGATGTCCAGTAACCGCTTGAACACTGTATTGTATAAGGTTTTGTCATCGCCATCACAAATGTCATCCCTACGCACATAAATTTGCATCCTTCCGGTGGCATCCTGCAGTTCTGCAAAAGAAGCTGATCCCATAATCCTTCGGCTCATAATACGGCCAGCCAAAGAAATATTTTTATAATCTATTTTACGTTTTTCATAATTCTCCAGAATCTCCCTGATAGAGACATTAACATTAAATAATTCCGAAGGATATGGATTAATCCCCAGCTTTTCCAGTTCCTCTCTTGCTTGACGCCTTACAATTTCTTGTTCACTAAGATGCATGTGCTGATTGTTGCCTTTTTAAAAAATAAACTGCAAAGGTAAATGAAAGTTGATATTTATGATCATCTCCTTTAAAACTATCGCAGATAGTCTGGCCCATTACGTAAATGATAAAAAGTAAAACTTTCTGAATCAATAATTGAATTAATGAGTGAATAGCGTATTGAAATTGATGTAAGTTTTTGGTTACTTTTTAACTATAGATAGCATTCATTGTACCTATCAGGATTCAAGTCTTACTTTAACTTTTCTCCAAGAAAGATAGCTATTACGATAATAATTAGGAAAATGATGCTTGATGTTTTTCGTTTGTCACATGTACTGATACTTGCTTTTTTATTGAACTCTTTTGCAGTACATGCTTCATTTCACAATAGAAACTCAGGATGTGGTGGCTTCTCTTCTACATTTGAGATTACTTCTAGTACAGAGTATTGCACCTCATACACGCTCGAAATATCTTATGATCAAGGTGGTATAGCTCCTTTAGATCAGCTTTTTGTTGCCGTTCCCGAATGCGGTGTGGTACAAGACATTACTAATTCCAATAACTGGGACGTAATCTTTGATGTAACGGACCAATATACTGGCCTGGAGGGATTTTATATATCATCAATTACAGGGTTCGGAGGTACCAACAGCTCTGAGAGTTTTAAAGTAGATTTTACGATCTGTGCAGATGGTATCGTATGTCAATGCGACCTCCAATCACTGGTTACAAATATCACCTATGAAGCAGGCAGCTGCATTGAATTTGAGGAACCGGCTGTTTCAAATGCAGGGAGCTGTTCTCTTGATCCACCTCCATTTATTAGCTGCGAAGATCTGGACGTAGAACAAGAGTTGTTTAAAGCATCTTCATCGACCACGAATGGATCAATACAGCATTCTATTTGGATGAATGGCGACCCTTTTTCTAATGGAAATGCAAAATTTGATTTTGAAGACGGACAACTTATATATGATTATAATAGCGCTAGTCTCTATGGTGTATTAACACTGACATCTGGTGGTGGTCCATTAAATGGAAGCCAATGGGCATTAAACTCGAACTTCGATGCAACAGATATTTTTGATCCTAAAACAGAGCTGGGTCAAGGACTCAAATATACAGAAACTTGGATTTATTATGTATTAAACGACTCTTCCTCCTATCTCCAAAGAATTGACGACAATACAGATATATTCACATTCTCACAGCGTGGAAATCCGTTTCAAATAGGTCTTAGCGCCGGAGGAAAAGATATCAATGAGTTCAGCGCGTCCAGCTGGTTCGATTGGGAAAGAAATGGACAAACCGGTTTGGGCGATTTTAACATTAATTTAGAAGACCTATGCCCTCCGAATGAAGCCGTTTCGCCAGTGTTAGAGTGCGTTAATTACATAAAAGAAAGTAATTCTTATGTTGCACACTTTGGGTATGAAAACAGGAATGATAAAGCCGTAGTTATACCTATTGGTAATGAAAATAAGTTTACTCCGTCACCTGAAGATCGTGGTCAGCCATTTTTCTTCGAACCTGGACGTCATGAAGATCAATTCCAAGTTGAATTTGACGGCAACAATCTGGTTTGGACATTATCAAGCCCAAACGGTACAAGCAAAACATCAACGGCAAGCGATAACCCGGATCAGCGATGTGTTGCGGTACCTACTGCGGTAATTGATGGGGATATTGCACTTTGTAACGATAATGCAGGACAACTAGAAATTATATTGACAGGCTCAGCTCCATGGACTCTTAATTATTCACATGAAGCTGAAACAACCGAAATCGAAATACTAGAATCACCGTATTATCTTAATGTTACTGCCGAGGGTGTTTATTCATTACTATCGGTAGAAGATAACCTGGGTCAAATGGGTACTGTCAGCGGCCTAGGAACATTAACATTCCTTGATAAGCCCATCGCAGTTTTATCCGGTGATGCCTCAATATGCGAAGGGCAGGCCTCCGACTTAAGCATTGACCTTACCGGCGTG
>CALBPF010000090.1 GCA_937899105.1 uncultured Flammeovirgaceae bacterium
CCTTGATATCAAACTCATTCTCATGTTCACCGGACCTTTCTACCATGAAATTCTTAAAGAAGCCTAAAGGGGCTGGATTCTTCAAGGCATTCTTAGCTAAGAAGTTGAGAAAAATTCGTTCATCAACAATTGCTTCCGAGATATAAGACTTTAATTGTTCTTCGAGGTCAACGGAGCCATAGACACTGCGGAAATCAAAAAAGATAGTAGACAACATAAGCGCCTTTTCAGCAGGCTCTTTTATCCAGCCGTTGAAATAGTTTCGCCAAACACTTAAAGGCTGACACCATTTAGAATTAGAGGCCATCATATCTGCTGGGCAATTCTCAAATCCTGCCGACTCTAATACCGAATTCACATGAGAGGCCAATTTGATAAAATACCTCTGGACTTTTTCAAATCTCTCAGATTCAACATCTGCAAAAAGGATCGCATTGTCCTGGTCAGTCCTGATCAGCTGTTCTTCCCTACCTTCACTACCTAAACTCAACCAACAGAATTGGACAGGTGGCTCACCATATTCATCTTTCATATCTTCCAGTGAAAGTTCAATGGAGCGTCGAATGAGCACATCGTTGATATGAGTTGTTAGTGACGAGGTTAATGTCATTGACACATTTTGCTCAAGATAGAACTGAATAAGGCCATCAGCCCTGTTTCTTAAAACAGCCAGCTCTGATCTTGAGTTGGCCTCTTCCATAGCATAGGCCAAGGCAACCGGGTGGTTCTGTTGAGCTGCCATAAGATCACGCTCACTCAACATCCCAATAGGGTACCCGTCCTTTGTTATACAGATATGCCTGATCTTACTTTTCAGCATTTGCAGCAGGTAGGAAGACAGCGGCTTACCCACCGGCATGGTCACCACATTTTTAGACATGATCTTTGAAACCGGCGAACCCAGAACTACTTCTCCGGTACCAACTTTTTTTCTAAAATCCGTATCTGTGACTATACCTACAATTTCATCCCCTGTACAGATCACAACAGAACCAACATTCTGTTCATTCATGAGCATTGCCACATTTTGAATAGGATCTTCAGGGGCAGCAGCAATTAATGGCCGCTCCGGAGGGGTCAGGGGACGGTTCCAATTGAGTAATGAGCCAGAATCCTGTAAGGGAATAGATTTGGTCTCAGCGCTGAGTAAGGTTTGCCCTCCGGCCAGGCCGGCAGCAAAGAACAAAGCCACCGAGCTTTGCTTTTCAAGTAATGGTTTAAACAACGCTATTGGAACTCCATATATCAGGCATTCCTCAGAGCATCTCGCATGAAAAACATAGGGTTTGCCGGTCAGCATGGCACGAACACCAAAGAGATCCCCTTCGTCACAGATATCAACTAACGAGATCTGATCATCTTCCTGTCGCTCCAGATGGACAACTCCTTCCTTTACGATGTACAAGAGCTCCAATTTTTCATCCCCCTGATGAAAAACATAGTCCTCTGCACTAAAATATTTCACCGCCACCGCCTCGCTGAGTATATCCAGATCTGCCTGTTCAAGTCCATCAAATGGTGGATAGAGCTTCAGAAAATCAGCTACTCGTGAAGCAATCAGGTTAGCCATGGGTTTGGTTATTAGGTAATGGTTATTGAGTTATCGGGTCGATGGAGTAGCCCATATCCTAATAACTCAATAACTGATAACTATCTCGCTCCCTCCATAATCTGATCCACCACTTCAGGGTTTAGAAGAGTGGATGTATCACCCATATTTCCAGTGTCGGCAGAAGCTATCTTTCTTAAGATTCTCCTCATAATCTTACCTGATCTAGTCTTAGGTAATCCTGGTACAATTTGCACTTTATCCGGCTTGGCAATCGGACCAATGATCTTGTTAACAGTCTCCCTGATCTCCTGTATTAGATTCTCTTCAGAACGGCCCTCCATATCGCAAATCACATATGCATAAATACCCTGGCCTTTGATATCATGAGGGTAACCCACAACCGCAGATTCAACCACTTTTGGATGCTCGTTGATAGCGTTCTCAACCTCTGCGGTACCCATTCTATGGCCTGATACATTGATAACATCGTCTACACGTCCAAGAATTCTGTAGTAACCGTCTTCGTCGCGCTTAACTCCGTCTCCGGTAAAATAATATCCTTTAAAAGATGAAAAATACGTCTGCCTGCACCGCTCATGATCGCCATAAGTAGTACGTAACATGGATGGCCATGGGAATTTCACACATAGATTACCTTCTACGCTATTACCTTTTAGCTCGTTACCATCATTATCCAAAATGGCCAGTTGAATTCCAGGCAATGGTAGAGTAGCATAGCTTGGTTTTGTCGGTGTTACGCCGGCAATTGGTGAAACCATAATACCTCCGGTTTCCGTCTGCCACCAGGTATCAACAATCGGACATCTGCCTTTACCTACGTGGTCGTGGTACCAGTGCCAGGCCTCTTCATTGATTGGCTCGCCCACAGAGCCAATTACTTTAAGAGAGCTAAGGTCATGTGGTTGAATGGGTTCAGTACCATACGCCTGCAATGCACGTATGGCGGTCGGCGCCGTATAGAATTGATTGACTTTGTGCTTCTCACAGATCGCCCAAAAACGGCCGGCTTCAGGAAAAGTAGGAACACCTTCGAACATTATAGTTGTGGCTCCCGCTAAAAGTGGCCCATAAACAATGTAGCTATGTCCGGTAATCCACCCCACATCTGCGGTACACCAATACACATCGACCGGAGAATATTGGAAGACATATTGAAATGTATAATAGGTGTAAACCATGTATCCCCCACAAGTATGGACCACTCCTTTTGGCTTTCCAGTAGATCCCGAGGTATAAAGTATGAACAACATATCTTCAGAATCCATGACCTCTGCTTCATTCACAGCACTTACTCCTTCTATAGCTTCATGCCACCATACATCTCTACCTTCTTTCATAGTTACCTCGTCCCCCGTACGATGAAGTACAATGACTTTCTCAATAGTATTGGTATTTTCTAAAGCTTCGTCAACCACTGCCTTAACAGGTATCTTTTTGTTTCCTCTGAAGTTACCGTCGGAGGTCAATACCATTTTTGCCTCGCAATCATTGATTCTATCTGCCAGAGATGTCGCAGAGAAACCGGCAAAAACCACAGAATGTACCGCTCCAATACGAGCACATGCCAACATGGCAACTGCAGCCTCTGGCACCATAGGCATATAAATTATAACACGATCTCCCTTTTGAATGCCTTGAGCTTTCATGGTATTGGCAAACTGACAAACCATCTCATACAACTGTCTATAAGTAATTGTTCGCACTGCCTCTTCAGGATCATTCGGTTCCCAGATTATTGCAGGCTTGTTACCAAGAACGAATAGATGTCTCTCCAACAAATTTTCCGTAATATTTAGCTTGGAATTGGTAAACCACTTCACATCCGGACCTACAAAATCCCATTCCACCACATTATCCCATCTCTGGTGCCAATGAAATGAATCCGCAACCCGGGACCAAAACTCCTCAGGGTTTTGTATGCTCTTAGAATACTCGTGTATGTATCCACCTAAGGTTTGAATCTTATTACTCATAGTTCTACAGGTTAATAGTTTTAATTCGCTAATTCATTTACTTTATCCACCAATTTTTTGGTAGAAAATGGTTTAGTCATGTAGAAGTCTGCTCCTACCTCATAGCCTTTTTCAAAATCACTTTCCTTGCCTTTAGCCGTGAGAAAAACTACTTTGATGTTTGCATCCACCTTTTTCTTTATGAATTCACAAACTTCGTAGCCATCCACTTCGGGCATCATGATATCCAGAATCACGACATCGGGAAGTTCGTCCTGAACGGTCCCCAGCGCTTCAGATCCATCCCTTGCTATGAAAACTTTATAGCCATTTTTTTTCATCAGAAATTCTAATGACATTAAGATATTGGGCTCATCATCAACTATTAGTACCTTTTTCATAACTTTAATTTAGGCAAACTAAAAGCGACTACCGCCCCTGATTCCGCACCATTTTCGATCCAAATTGATCCCTCGTGCTTATCAATAATTTTTTTGCAAATTGTCAAACCTAATCCGGACCCTTCTGGTTTCTTTAGAGTTTGGTTCTTAGCTTGATAAAAGGCCTCAAAGATTAACTTTTGGCTATCTTTAGGAACCCCGGGACCATTGTCAGATACCGATAGCTCTACAGACCCATTTCTTGTACTGGTAGTAATAGTAATCTCACCGTTGGAGTTATCACAGAATTTAATTGCGTTGGACATCAGGTTCAATATTACCTGAACAAGTCTGTCACGGTTACCTTTTACAAGAGGCAGTTTTCCATGAAGGTTTGTACTCAAGGCAATTCCTTTTTCTGAAATCAGTTGCTTCACTTTTCTCACTGATTCGTTCGCTACGTCATTCAAGTGAATGGTACTAAAAGGTATTTCTAATTTTCCCGATTCTATTTTTTCCAGATCCAGAACCTGATTAATCAGCCGTTCCATGCGCTTAGTTTCCTCAACGATAGTATCGAGAAATTTAGCTCGCTCCTCTGTTTTCAGATCTTCGTTGTCATTTATTATCTCGGAAAGCGCACGGATTGAGGTAATTGGAGTTCGCATTTCGTGGGTTACCGTCGAGATAAATTCATCTTTTAGCTCATCCAGCTTTGTAAGTTCCTTATTTGCCTGTCGCAACTTAACACCTGCGGTTTCAAGTTCTACCGACTTTTTCTTCAGCTCTTTATTATCCGTGATGTAGCGTTGTGTTTCCTGAAGAATATTGAATACTTCTTCAAGTTTTATCTCCTCTTCTTTTACCACTGAAGACATTAAAACACGTGCTGAAGCAGAACCTACGGCGCCCGATAGTAATTTCTCAGCAAAGTTCACGACTCTAAAGTCCGCTTCAATTGTACCTTGCTCAATGGCATTACGATCTGAGAAGCGCTCAAACGCAAGGTCAGTACGCCTTTTTCCTAAAAACATGGACAGCAGGTTTTTAATATCGGTTATAAAAGCCTGACCTTTCCATACAATGGCGCTCTCGTAAACCGTAGAGTATTTGAAAATATCAACGAAAACCTCTGCCTGATTAGTTTCTTTGATTGACTGGGAGGTTAACGCGGAAACTCCAACATAGGCGAGCCCATTGCACAAAATACTCCACATAAATCCTTGAGAAACGTTATTGGAAAAATCTACTCCTAAAAAGGCTTGTGGCTTTAACCAACTCAACCCAAACAAACCTTCATTTAAGATCGTGGCGTCTATTAATTTAGCATTTACGATGGTAGGAAGAACCAGTGTGAACATCCATACTAAAAACCCAACGGTTAGGCTGGCTATAGCTCCTTTGTAATTTCCACCTTTCCAGAACATCCCTCCAATAGCTGAAGGTGCAAACTGAGCCACACCTACAAAAGAAATCAGGCCAATTGAAACTAATGGAAAAGGTTGGCCTATATATTTATAGTACAGATAGGCCAGCATCAGCATAACTACAATCATTAGCTGCCTCCCGCGTAACACTACTTTGTTCAGCTGAGGATTGAGTTTTTTGGAAAGGAACTCGCTACGCAAAATGCCCGGGATCATCAAATTGTTACTGATCATTATACTTAAGGCCGATGTCGATACGATAATCATACTAGTAGCTGCAGAAAAACCTCCCAGAAATACCAAAAGAGCTAAAAAGGTATTGCCCTGTGCCAAGGGCATAACGAGAACGTACGTATCTGCATCTACTGAATTTCCAGGAAAAAGAAGGTTCCCTCCCAACGCAATTGGCAGCACAAAAACATTTATCAAAAAGAGGTACAAAGGGAAAAGCCAAATGGCTTTTTTGAGATGATTCTCATCATTATTCTCCTTTACTGCAACGTGAAATTGTCTGGGAAGAAGTATGATCGCTAAAAAAGATAATATATTAAGCCAAAACCAATCGCCATAACCATCTACGGGGTCTATTGTGATAAGTCTCTCAAAGTATGGTAACTCACTAGACTTGATGAAGATATCTGAAAAACCGTTGAAAAGGCCATAGGTTACATAAAATCCAAGTACAACAAATGCAAATAGCTTAAATAAGGACTCAAAGGCCACAACGGTAATGAGGCCGGTATTTTTTTGACTAGCGTCAATTTTCCTAGAACCAAAAAATATGGTGAATACTGCCAAAATAACCATGAGATAAAAAGCAGAGTCATTAAAGAAAAGTCCTTTCGACCCCGCCACATCGGCGCTGAATATTCTAAAACTACTTGAGATCGCCTTTAACTGTATAGATATATAGGGTATAATAGCCAGAATACAAATGATAGTGGCAAAAGCCCCTAAAAAAAGGCTCTTCCCGTATCGAGCTGAAATAAAATCGGCTATGGAAGTAATCCGTTGCGCCTTGCAAATCCTGATTATTTTACGCAGAACAAGCCAAAACAAGGGCGCCATGAGAATCGGACCCATGTACGTTGTAAGAAAATCGAGGCCTTGATTCGCTGCTCGACCTACACTTCCGTAAAAGGTCCATGCAGTGCAATAAACGGCAAGTGATAAAGCGTAAATGTAAGGGTTAGAAAGCCATTGCTTATTTGCGTTTTTCTCAGCCCACCCTGCTATGACAAAAAGTAGGCCTAGGTAAGCTGAGGATAATATAATTACAACCCATTCAATACCCATGTGTATCGTCCGATGTACCTTTTCTGACTACAAGAAAGCCGACCACAATTAGTAAAACCCAAACAAAGGTTAAATAAATAAGGAATGCGGGAAAACCATAAACCAGAATGGGTTTGTTGGCAATGGCTATAAAAGGATAATGTAATGCCAGAGCGAAGGCAACAAATATCACTGTTAAATATGTGACGACTTTCTTGGACATAGCTTACTTCAAGGTCAGGAACCTTATTTTAAACAGTATTCCTAAAAAGCCAAGTAACATTATTCCAATCAATAAAGAAGTGACAAATGTCATGTTAAAGGCAGATTCAATAATGAATCTGCCTATTAATGTGACTATTCCATAAATAGTTAGAAAAATAATAGAGGCATTTCTATTTAATTTCATACTCTCGAATTCTAGTGATCGTGTGCCTCACCAGCTCCTCGAGGGAACCGGATATTATCGACAATGTCCTGAACATCTTCCGGCGGTGGCGCAGTAGCATTGCTTACCACTATCGAAACAACAAAGTTTACGACCATGCCAATTGTCCCAAACCCTTCGGGAGAAACTCCAAGCCACCAGTCGGCAGAAGTGGTTTCACCAAAGAGGTTGAACTTAAAAATAAGCATGTATAGTATGGTAATGGCCAGCCCTGAGATCATTCCAGCGATCGCACCTTCCTTATTCATACGCTTATAAAATATTCCCAGAATAATCGCCGGGAAGAAAGAGGCGGCCGCCAAACCAAAGGCTAACGCCACTACGGCTGCTACAAAATCCGGAGGATTAATACCAAAATAACCAGCGATTACCACCGCTATGACTGCCGCACCTCTGGCAATCCATAGCTCAGACTTGTCTGAGATATCCGGTGCGATCTGCTTTTTAACCAGATCATGAGAGACCGACGTAGAAATTACTAACAACAGACCCGCTGCTGTAGAAAGCGCCGCGGCCAGACCTCCGGCTGCTACTAACGCAATAACCCAATTAGGTAAATTAGCAATCTCAGGATTAGCCAATACCATAATATCGCGATCAATAGTAAGTTCGTTTTGCTCTTTATCAGCTACGTACTGGATCTTGCCATCATTATTTTTATCATCAAACTTAAGTAAACCGGTTTTCTCCCAGTTACTGAACCAGCTTGGCATTTCAGAGTAGTTTTCGTTACTCACCGTCTCAATCAGGTTAGTTCTGGCAAAAGCCGCCACCGCAGGAGCAGTGGTATACAGTATGGCTATAAAAACTAGCGCATAGCCAGCGGATACACGTGCGTCCTTCACCTTAGGCACTGTAAAGAATCTAACAATCACGTGTGGAAGACCGGCAGTACCTACCATTAGGGCGAAAGTGATGAAGAATACGTCAATCATCGATTTGCTTCCACTGGTATAGGCCGCAAAGCCCAGTTCCTCGTGTAATCCATTTAATTTATCCAACAAATAAGTCTCAGATCCTGCTATAGTCGATCCAAAACCAAGTTGCGGGATTGGATTATTCGTTAACTGTATGGAGATGAAAATAGCAGGTACCATAAAAGCGAATATTAGAATAACATATTGAGCTACTTGGGTATATGTAATTCCTTTCATCCCACCCAAAACGGCATAGAAAAATACGATAGCCATTCCAATGTAAACTCCGTTGTTAATGTCAACCTCTAAAAATCGGCTAAATACAACACCCACACCTCGCATTTGTCCTGCCACATAGGTAAACGACACAAAGAGTGCGCATATAACGGCTACCGTTCTGGCCGTATTCGAGTAATATCTGTCACCGAAAAAATCGGGAACAGTAAACTTACCAAATTTTCTTAAGTAGGGAGCCAATAACAAGGCTAACAATACATAACCCCCGGTCCATCCCATGAGATAAACCGCGCCGTCATATCCTCCAAAGGATATAATCCCAGCCATAGAGATAAAAGAGGCTGCCGACATCCAGTCAGCGGCGGTCGCCATACCATTAGCCAGAGGTGGAACACCTCCACCAGCAACGTAGAATTCCTTGGTAGATCCTGCTCGGGACCAGATAGCAATGCCAATGTAGATGGCAAAGGTGATCCCAACAATTATATAAGTCCAAAGTTGCACATCCATAATCGTTATTCTTTTTCGTCAACATCAAATTCCTTGTCAAGCTTATTCATCCACGATACGTAGACGAAAATAAGCGCAACAAACACATAGATCGAGCCCTGTTGGGCGAACCAAAATCCAAGGGGAAAGCCTCCAATTTTGATCCCATTCAGCGGTCCGGCCAGAAGAATTCCTGCAACATAGGAAACCACGAACCAGATTATCAGCAGTATGGTGAGGAATCTTAGATTCTTCTTCCAATACAGTTTCATTTTTTCTTTATCCATTTTAGGTCAGTTTAGGTTTAAAGGAATATGTGGGTCTGTAAGACAAGTCCATTTACCCTGTCAGGTTCTTCACCTGTATAGTTATTTAGAGTCGAGCGATACTCAAGAGTAATCTTAGCATGGTGTCCATTAATGAACCAGTTAGCTCCTGCTTGAAAAGTATTTCCGGCGTTTTCGAAAGCTTCATAATCCCGGGTACTATAGGCTATGTATGGCATGAATCTACCTTTCTCAGTGAATTTCGGCAATAAATAACCCACGTGAGTATAGAATGACGATCCGGTACCGTAGGTAGTACCCAAAGCGTAATTTTCACCATAGTCGAAATTATAGTAAACGGCGTAGGCGTTTAAAACGCCCTCGCCTACCGGAGCATCATAAAATGCATCAACAGCAAAATGAGTGACGTCGTTGGCGGAAACATTACCGATATCATCCACAGTGACGGTACCATCACCATGATTAAAGAATCCCGCCCCGATATTAAATACAGTCTTTTTTCCAAGGTAGGTGCCTACTCGATAGGGTAGCTTGTTTGATTCCTGATCTAAAAACTGATAATCCAAATATCCTGTGACAATCAATCCCGCATCATCGGGTTCAAGCTCGTTGACAGCCGTGCCAGCGGCCACAGCACGACCTGAATACGTTACTGTTCCTGGAGCAGGATCTGCACTTGACCCTAATCCATTTACAATAGGTTCATTTACGGCTAATGTGTATCTCAGTTTATCAAATTTTCCCTTAGCGTAAATCCCCAAATGTCTGGCAAACTGATCGGACAAACCCAACTGCGCCCATGCTTGACGGTAGTTATCCTGAGTCATGAAATTTAGTGTACTTGCGCTGGTCAATCGACTCAAACCATTCCAATAATGCAAGCCTCCGCCCAGATAGACAGCATCGTTTTGGGTAACCTTAAATTCAGTCCAAGCCCCATGTAAAAAAAGCTGTGGCCCGTTTATAGTCGAACGGTTCGTACTAGTATTACCAATCGGATCAGCGTTTGAACCGGTTAATGTATTCAGCCCAAAATGTGTAAGAATTAGAAATCTGGATGAAATTTGAGCGTAGGCTAAAAACCTGGACCTACGTATACGCATGGTGAAACTTTGCGGGTCAACATCATTATCAAGGTTGCCATCTTCGGCCCAAATCTGATGCCAGGTTATAAATCGGATATACTTATTACCCTCTTCATTTAGTTTTAGAGTCAAAGGTTTATACGACCTATCCTCATCACCTTCCTCAGTTTGTGAAAACGTAGTGATATTTAAGGTAAAAATAGCCGCAACAAAGACTGCTGTCGTTAGTTTTTTCATTCTGTTGAAATTTTAGTTGTCTATGTTTGAAAAAGACGGCCGTCTAAAATTTCAATGAACTAAGGTTATTTTTTTTAGGTTCCGATGTTCAATTCAGCATATACTTTTGGTAATTATATAGCTCTAGTCTCGAAAACGCTCCCACTTAATCACCATAAACTTATCACCAAGCTCTGTAATAAGCATGCCAGATTCACTTAAATAGTCACTATTTGCCATTGTTTCCAATAGTTCGGTATGATTTAATATTCTATAGGTAGGACGGTAGTCATAACGTTCAGGCGCCTTTATATTATACTTTTTTACCCAATTCATAACAGATACATGGCTAACGCCAAGTAGTCTTTCTATTTCACGATAGCTAATACCTTCCAGGTGCAACTGTAGCGCTTTGATCACATAATAGTCATCAATTGTCTTACCTAACTTATTGACTGTAAAGAAGTAATAACATTTTTTACATTTGAATCTTTGCCGATTTTTTATAATACAACTCTTGATAACAACAGAGGAATTGCATTATGGAAAAGGCGGTTTCAGCATAACTATATCAAGTTAGCATATATATATTAAATTAGCAAAATTTCTTTAAACGTGATACCAGTTATATTTTTAACCGATGCGAGACTTTTAACCAGGATTAGTATTCAAAATGTTACTCAATTGAATCTAGCTGGTGTACTGCTTTCTTGTGTCTTGCACACAAAAACTGTTTAAATAAGTCTATTGAATTTAATTAGTTTTTATTAGCAAAGTCAATAAATCATGTTTAGGAACTACCTGTTATTGGCGCTGTGTAATTTCAAAAAGAAGCCTATCTATTCGATAGTTACAACACGAATTAAGATTAAATAAAATCGCCTGACAACAAAAAAGCTCAGACGTTTAGCCTGAGCTCGCTTTTCTTAGTGACCTTGTCAGGATTCAAACCTGAAACCTCCTGAGCCGTAATCAGGTGCTCTATTCAGTTGAGCTACAAGGCCTTTATTAACTGAGATGCAAAGTTATATAATTCATTCACTCAAAAAAAGGTACTTTTTTAAAAAACCTTATATTTGCCCGCCACAATAAATAGCACCGAAAAAGGTTAATAGAGTATGGTTAAAAAGCTCATTTTATTATTCGTAATATCAGGTTTATCGTTCAGCGCTTTTGCCACCGAGGGCGATGGGGGAAAAGATAAACCTCGCGCGAAATTGGGTACACTTAAAATACGTGAAAGAAAGGCGAGACCAGACATACCAGGTACTTTTCTTGTTGAGTTAGGTTGGAATGTCCAAATGAGTAGCCCTAGTGAATTGGACAATACGCTATTGGGCTCACGTACGGTTAATCTTTATTATTTCTACAATATTGAGCTGCCATTTGCAGGTGGCCGTTTTGAGCTTATGCCAGGAATTGGTCTCGGACTGGATAGGTTCAAATTTGAAGATGATGTTACCATCGTAGAGGCGCTTGATGACAATGGCAACGAATTTTTCGATGTCGTAGAACTTGAAGATCAAGATGTAAAAAAATCAATGCTCATTTCAAACTATATAGATATTCCATTAGAATTACGGTTTTACTCCAATCCAAATGATAAAAGAAAAAGCTTTAAGGCAGGAATAGGTTTTAAAGCGGGAATACTGTACAGCGCCCATACTAAAACCAAGATAGATGACGGCGGTATCGAGAAAACTAAGATTAAAGATGATTTTGGTCTTAATCGCTTTCGCTATGGAATAACAGGTAGAATTGGCGTTGGAGGATTTAATCTTTTCTATTACTATAGCTTACAAGACTTATATGAGAAAAATGAAGGACCACTGAACTCAGATGTCCATCATGTAACAGTTGGGTTATCCTTCATTGGTTTCTAATCAGCGCCCTTTAAAGGTAGGTTTCCTCTTTTCTTTAAAAGCAGCCACGCCTTCAAGATAGTCCGACGTGCTTCCCGCTATTTCTTGGCTGTAGGCTTCATAATCAAGCATCTCATCCAGCGAAGCGTTACCCGACTTATTGAGCATCTTCTTCATTATACCAATGGCCTTGGTAGGAGCGTTAGCATAGTAATCCGTGTATTCAGTTACTGCATTATCGAGATCTGCCAATGGGACTACTTTATTAACCAAGCCTATTTCAAAGGCCTGCTTACCTTTTATTTTACTACCCATAGTTGCTAATTCAAACGCTTTAACTGAACCTACCAACCTGGGAAGGAAATACGATGATCCGGAATCCAGTACCAGTCCGATGTTAACAAACACCTCAGTAAGCATAGCCTCTTCCGCTGCTACAATAAGATCGCATGCCAGTGCAATGGAGCACCCTGCTCCCGCCGCTACTCCATTCAGGCGGCAAATAATAGGCTTGGGCAAGTTACGCATGGCCCTGATGATTGGATTATATCGCTTGTGCAAAGAGTCAATAAATGATCGTGCGCCTGCTTCAGAAGCTTTCAGATCTTGTCCCGAACAAAAAGCCTTCCCGTTTCCTGTAAGCACAACTACTCGTACTTCACTGTCGCGCCCGATGGTTTTTAGGACGTCTTGCAGTTCGAAGGTGATTTGGTCATTTAGGGCATTATAAACATCAGGCCTGTTTAACGTAACTGTAGCTACGCCATTCTTTTTGCTGAACTCAATTAAATCGTACATAATCAAATACTAGCTAGATAAATAGATTGATGTAAAACATACGCCAAAGCCCAATACTGATCCTATACCAACCTCTGCAGGGCTATGTACTCCCAGATAAAGTCGTGATGAATTCACAACGCCTGCAAGAAGTAAGATGAGTATAATAGGCCAGAATAATAGGCTATCCGGGTACTTTATTTGAGTGGCTATCATACAGCCCAACATCCCCCAGACTCCCGCAGCATGAACGCTTACTTTGAAAAATATAGTAATGATTGTAATCAAAACTACCACAGCTGTAACTGTTCCGAAAAGAATGATCATAGTTTGCCCAAGCGCCAGCCTGTAGGCAAACATATAAACGGTAAGACCGTGATAGGCTGAAATAAAAAGAAATGGCATGATCCGCTCTTTTCGATCTTCCAGCTTCAAACTAGTTATTGACGATGTGATCTTGAGGGCGCCTATACTAATGGCGGGAATAATGAAGGTTATCGCAAAGACCAAGCCTGTAATTGCCAACATATTAGTACTATCAATCGGGCGCAATGCATTGGGAGAAAACAAAAAGAGTATAATTAACAATACCGTTGACAGCAGTAATGGATGGAATACATAGGAAACGAACTCCGCAATTCTTCTGGTCACTATAGTTCCTTTCTTAACCTTGCAACGGGGATATTTAGTTGCTCACGATATTTGGCTACGGTCCTTCGTGCTATGTTGTAGCCTTTTGATTTCAATAGTTTCTCAAGCTTATCATCTGATAGCGGTTTTAATTTCTCTTCACCGTCAATTATCATTTTTAACTCATTTTTCACTTCACGACTGCTGACATCTTCACCTGAGTCCGTAGCTATCCCCTCAGAAAAGAAATATTTCAACGGGAAAATGCCAAAATCAGTTTGCACGGCTTTACTATTTGCGACACGCGAAACTGTAGATATATCCATATGTATTATATTGGCAATATCCTTTAAGATCATCGGGCGAAGCTTACTTTCATCGCCTTCGAGAAAATACTCATACTGAAAATCAACAATGGCCCTCATGGTATTAAGCAAAGTGTTTTGTCGTTGCTTAATAGCATCTATAAACCATTTAGCGGCATCTAGTTTTTGCTTGACGAAAGACACCGTATCCTTTAATTTCTTATCTTTTTTATCACTTTTATCATAGGCCTTAAACATCTCAGTATAAGACCTGCTCACTCTTAATTCAGGAGCATTTCTGCTATTAAGGGCTATCTCCAGCTCTCCGTTATTATTGGTCAGAATGAAATCGGGGATCAAAAACTGAGTTCTAACGAGCCCTGCAGAGCTTCCTCCGGGTTTAGGATTGAGCTTTCTTATCAGCTCAATAGCATCTTTCACAAAGTCCTCATCCTCGATGTCAAGTTTCTTCATTATTTTGGAATAGTGCTTTTTTGTAAACTCAGCAAAGCACTCTTCTAAAATTTTAGTAGCTACATAAACATCAATGTTCTGTTCGTCCTGCCTGCGTTCAAGCTGAAGTAAAAGGCATTCCTGTAAGCTTCTGGCGCCAATACCAGGAGGATCAAATGTCTGGATCTTCCTCAGGATCTCCTCAACTTCATCGATGTCTGTCTCAATATTTTGTGAGAACGCAAGGTCGTTGATTATGGCATCCAGATCTCGCCTGATGTAACCGTCGCTTTCAATACTGCCCAAAAGCTGCTGCCCAATAACCGTTTGACGTTCATCCAGCTTTAAGAAACCGAGTTGATCCTGAAGCCTTTCATTAAGCGTGGAATGCATGGCAATAGGCATCTCTCTATCTTCATTATCTCCATCGCCCTGCATTTTATAACCGCTGAAATCATCGTCGCGCAGGTAGTCCTCTACATCAATCTCCTCACTATTGTCTGAGGTATCCTCGTCACCAAAATCTTCAGTAGCTTCCTCCGGTTCATCCATCCCCTCCTCTAAGGCAGGATTATCTTCTAACTCCTCCTCAACTCTTGACTCCAACTCTGCTGTAGGTATTTGCAAAAGTTTGATGAACTGTATTTGTTGGGGAGATAATTTTTGTTGTAAACTTTGGGTTAAACCAAGTTTTTGCATCCGATGAATTTCGTTAAAAACTGCCTGAATTAAAAGATAAGCTAAAGATATTATATTTCAGGCATTCTTTGACAAAAACGGCAGAATAACGTTTTTTTGCGCCTCATTTTGCCTTTTTAATCTGCAAAATTTGTCAAACACTTATGGCCATAATACAAGAAAAAAGAACTAAGATAATTGATCTGTTACACACAGATCAGTTGGGAGAATCAGTAGTGGTAAAAGGATGGGTACGTACCTTTCGAAACAATCAGTTTATCGCTTTAAATGATGGTTCTACCTTAGAAAATATGCAGGCCGTCATAGATTTTAGCGCTACCGATGAACAGCTACTAAAACGAATCAATACCGGAGCATGTATTGCCGTGAAGGGTGAGCTGGTCGAGTCCAAGGGCAAAGGACAATCTGTTGAATTAGTAGTGAGCGAAATTGAGATTTTAGGTGATGCCGACGCTGAGAAGTATCCATTACAACCAAAACGCCACTCTCTGGAATTTTTAAGGGAAATTGCACATTTGCGTGTGCGCACAAATACATTTAGCGCTATTTACCGGGTACGTCATATAATGATCTTTGCCGTACACAAATTCTTTACAGAAAAGGGCTTTTATAATATCCACACCCCAATCATCACGGGGTCAGATGCTGAAGGCGCGGGAGAAATGTTTCGCGTAACTACTTTAGACGCCGTAAACCCGCCAAAAAACGAAAGTGGCGACCCTGATTTTTCGGAAGATTTCTTCGGTAAAGAGACCAATTTGACTGTTTCCGGCCAGTTAGAGGTTGAAACCGCATGCCTGGCGCTTTCTGATGTATACACATTTGGGCCAACTTTTAGGGCTGAAAACTCAAATACATCCAGGCATCTGGCCGAATTCTGGATGATAGAGCCTGAAATGGCTTTTTATGATATAAATGATACCATGGAACTGGCAGAAGAGTTTGTGAAATATCTTGTGTCATACGCGCTACAGCATTGCACTAAGGATTTGGAATTCTTAAATAGACGTGCCCTGGATGAGGAGAAAAACAAACCGCAAATAGAGCGCAGTGAACTGAGTTTAATTGAGCGACTTAAATTTGTGGCAAACAATGATTTTGAGAAGATCACTTACACCGAAGCCATTGAGATTCTAAGAAATTCCAAGCCAAACAAGAAAAAGAAGTTTCAATATCTTATTGATGAATGGGGCGCTGACTTACAATCAGAGCATGAGCGATTTTTAGTCGAAAAGCATTTTAAAAAGCCTGTGATATTATACAACTATCCAAAAGACATAAAGGCATTTTACATGCGTCAAAATGACGATAACAAAACTGTGGCCGCCATGGATGTTCTTTTTCCCGGTATTGGGGAGATTATTGGTGGCTCTCAGCGAGAAGAAAGGTATGATGAGCTTATGGTTCGCATAGATGAATTGGGCATTCCGCAGGAGGATCTTGATTGGTACCTGGACTTAAGGAGATTTGGAACCGCCCCACATAGTGGGTTTGGATTAGGTTTTGAACGAATGATCCAGTTTGTGACCGGGATGACAAATATCAGAGATGTAATTCCTTTTCCCAGAACGCCGGATAACGCAGAGTTTTAGAATTCGCTAGCGTTTGACAAATTTATAGGTTTCTCCGAAGTGACTTTCTTCATCACGAATAGCTACGAGGTAATAGCCCGGGGCGAGATCTTCAATTTTTAAGGAGAACTCTTCTTCACTTATTTGATTGATCTCAACCTCAACCTCGCTACCAATAATATTATGAACGACTAGCTTCGGAGAGCTAAGTGTAGAGTTGGTAATTCTGACTTTTAAAACTTCAACGGCAGGATTTGGAAATAAGTGAATTGTATTCACAGTCCCCAGTTCCTCATTAGAGAATCGGTTAAGCTCGCCTGTTTGTGCATAAAGATCATTTCCAGCAACAAATAACAAAGACAAGATAACTATGAACTTCAGTTTTTTCATTGTTTAGATTATAGCAAAAATTAGTCCAAATTTTATAATTTTTTATTTGAACAAACGTTGCAGTACATTTAAATGGTTACGGAGACAATCGGTAATTGTTGTGTTAGTAAGGTTATTTATTTATCAAATTTCTGAAATGCCAGAGGAAGGCATGAAATAATGTCACTGGCTATCATTCCGGTTTGCCCTTTTTGACGTGAAGCCAAATCACCCGCCAGGCCATGCATATACACTCCAATTATAGCGGCTTCTATAGAAGAGTAGCCATTGGCAACAAGCGCTGTAATTACTCCCGTAAGTACATCGCCGGAGCCAGCGGTACCCATGCCAGGATTACCCGTAGAGTTAAAGAAGACTGATTTATCCGGGGCGGTGATTGAAGTATGTGCGCCCTTTAATACGACAATCACATCATAATCAGCAGAAAACTGCTTTTGTTTTTCAAGGCGTTCAAAATCATTGGCCGAATTGCCCACCAATCTTGAGAACTCTTTAGGGTGGGGAGTTAATATTGAGTTCTCCGGCAATAATTGAATCAGCTCTCTGTTTTCAGATAATATATTCAATGCATCTGCATCCAGCACGGTAGTTCCCTTACATTCATTTAACAGATTGGCCAAAGCATTAACCGTATTCTTGTTCTTACCTATACCAGGTCCTATGCCAATGGCTGAATAATCTTCAACTGCGATTTTTGAAATAAACTCTTCATTTTGATCCACAATTGCCATGGCCTCTGGTAATGCTGTTTGAATGATCGTATAACCGCATTGAGGCACATAAATAGTTAAAAGCCCAAGACCGGAGCGGAGAGCCGCTTTACCGCAAAGTATGGCAGCACCCATTTTACCCAAGCTGCCAGATACTAGCATGGCTTTGCCAAAAACACCTTTGTGATCAAACTTACCTCTACGCTTTACTTTTTGAGTAATCTCAGATTCACTGGAGTAATAGGTGTTAGCTGAAACCGCATTAATAAAATCATTGCTCAAACCGATATTAACAACATTCCAGTTCCCCACGTACTCATGGTTTTCAGGAAACATGAACGCCAACTTGGGTAGCTGAAATGAAACAGTATAGTCTGACCTAAAAATGACTCCTTCTGAATGTTTATCGGCAAAAAGACCGGAAGGAATGTCGATAGAAACCCGAACACGGCCCAGATTATTCAGATAATGGATGACTTCAGCATAAAGCCCACCTACTTCCCGAGATAGACCCGACCCAAAAATAGCATCTACAACCACTCCGTCGGATTCAACCCCAGGAAAGTCCCGCTTGGTATCGAGTCTTTGATAAGGTGAGTTCAATCGATCCAGATTGGTTTTGAAGTCGCTTGATCCCACTTCAATATTTCCGACAACAAAAATTTGTACCGAGTATCCATTACCAATCAACATTCTAGCTACAGCCAGGCCGTCACCTCCATTGTTACCCGTACCACAAAATACATATATGCAGTGGGTTGGATCAAATTCACTTTCAAACCATTTGACAAAAGCGGCCGATGCACGCTCCATCAGTTCAATAGAAGGGATCGGTTCATTCTCAATTGTATACTGATCCGCTTTTCGCGTTTGCTCGGCTGAAAGAATTTTCATCGGTCTACCTCACCTAAAACGATGTCTATTGAACCAAGAATTGCCACAAGATCGGCTATAAGATTTCCTTTTGTTAGCTCATTTAATACCGACAAGTTCACGAATGAACATGCCCTCGCCTTGCAGCGAAATGGGATGTCGCTCTTTCCATCTGCCCTGAAAAAGAATCCCAGTTCACCTTTGGGATTTTCAGCTCGTATATAAAAGTCTCCGGCCTTTGGTCTGATCTTCTTGGGTACTATCTCTTGCGGATCAAAATCCCGGGTGCGCTTATGATCTGTGGTAAGCTGTACTATGCACTGATCAATAATTTTAAGTGATTCGTGAATTTCAAGAATACGGACATGATTCCTATCCCAACAATCTCCAATGGCCCCCATTTTTCCCTCACCAATAGGAATATCGAAATCCAATTCAGGGTAAACACTGTAACCATCAACTTTACGTAAATCCAACCGAAGCCCTGACGCTCTTAACATGGGGCCTGTAACTCCATAATTTATGGCCATATCGCGAGATAGCACTCCCACATTTGCGGTTCTTTCAATAAATATTTTATTGTTAATCACAATGTCGTCAAGCTCTACCAACTTAGGCTTTAAGTAGTTGACCAATTCGGTACACCTTTCTTCAAAACCTACAGGTAAGTCATAAAATAGCCCACCTATCCAGATGTAATTGTAAAGCATTCGTGCTCCAGATGCCCATTCCAGCAATCTAAGGATGTGCTCACGGTCCCTAACCATCCAAAAAAACGGTGTAAACGCACCAATATCCATCGCGTACGTACCAATAGCGACAAAATGTGAAGCCAAACGGTTTAATTCGGCAACTAAGACCCTGATATACTCGACTCTCTTAGGTAACTACTCATCTAATAACAGCATTATTTCCACACCCATAGCGAAACCGTGCTCCGAGTTCATTGCCGCCAGGTAGTCCATCCTATCCACAAAGGGGATGACCTGATTATATGGCAGAGATTCAGCATGCTTCTCGAAGCACCGATGTAAATAACCTAGATGCGGTACTATTTCTTTGACTATCTCACCTTCAGTTAAGACCTCCAGTCTTAGCACTCCATGTGTAGAAGGATGCTGTGGCCCAAGATTCAGGACCATCTCCGTAGACTTGAGGTCTCCGACCTTATATTTGTTGGGCTCGGATAGAACTAAATTATCCGGATGATACTTATACTGGATTTCGTTAGCCATCAGTACTCTACCTTAATCCCGTGATAATAATCCTGATGTTTGTAGTCCTTTCGGAGCGGGTGCCCATTCCAGTCTGCAGGAAGTAAAATCCTGCGCAAATCCGGATGACCTGAAAAATGAATTCCAAAAAGATCAAACACCTCTCGTTCATGCCAGTCTGCAGTACGCCAAATATCGAAGACTGATGCAACTTCAGGTTTTTTTCTGTCCAGCGCCACTTTTATGGTCAATGACCTTTCGAAGGGGATAGAATATAAATTGTAAATAACTTCCATGGCGCCGGACTCCACCCCGTTATCAATTCCTGTTATACATGACAACATGTCAAAGTAAAATTGTTCATTCTCATGCAATAACTCACATACAGCTTTTAGGTGTTGGGAAGAAATTGTGATCCCTTTAGGCGTGCAGTTTTCTGTTTGCTCGATAGACAAACCATCAATTTGAGCTTTAAGAAAGTTTATTAATGCAGTTATCTCCATTATTACACTTTTCTCCGCATCATTTTTTCAATGGCTTTGGGCGCCATGAGCGACTCACCACGAATCTTTTCCTGTAATTTGAGTAATCCTCCAATTAATGCCTCAGGTCGAGGTGGGCATCCTGGCACATATACGTCTACCGGTATAATACGGTCTACACCTTTAACTACGTGATAGCCGTGCTCCCAATAAGGGCCTCCACAGTTAGAACAGGACCCCATAGAAATTACATATCTTGGCTCAGCCATTTGCTCATAGAGTCTTCTAACCCTATCGGCCATCTTAAAAGTAACCGTTCCTGCCACAATCATCACATCGGACTGCCTGGGGCTTGCTATAGGAACTATTCCAAAACGATCAAGATCATAAATAGATGCTCCGGCGCTCATAAATTCAATAGCACAGCAAGCTAAACCAAAAGTCATAGGCCACATTGACGAAAGACGGGCCCAGTTAATGAGATCATCTAGTTTGGTTACAATTACTCCACCACTATTGAATTTTTCATCTAATAGTCCCATGCTTTATCTAAGCGTATTTTTCATTTATTTTATCATATAAACTACCTGGTACAGAGGTCTTGATATCTTCTTTATCAACATGAGGCTTTGGCCAGTTCAAAAATCCCTTCGCCCATGCATAAGCTAGTCCTAATCCAAGTATGCCAAGGAATACAAACATTTCAATAAGTGTATACCAACCCCAAGAGCCATTGGTTTGTTCCATTAACTCTTTGTCGCCAAAAACGGTCGCCCAGGGGAAAAGAAATACAGTTTCCACTTCAAACAATAAGAAGATAAGTGCAACCAAATAAAATCGAATATTTATTCTACCCCAGGCGTTGCCTAGAGGTTCTTCACCGCTTTCATATGTGGTTAGTTTTTCTTCGTTTGGTCTTGAGGGACGAATCAGCCAAGCAGTAATTAACCCTCCACTAAGAAAGATAATACCCCCGATAATAAAGATCAAAACTTCTCCAAAGCCAGAAAGTGCAGAATTCTCCATACCCTTCAAAGATAGTCCAGACATGCGCAACATCATAGCTTGACTCATTACGTTTTAGGTGATAGCCTAAAGCTATTCAGCCATAGTAACAAGTAATGAAATTACTATTCACTTGACTTCACAATCTTCTAAATTTGGATATAATCAAATAAAAAATGATGAAAAAGGAAATAATCGACCAGTTGAATTTATTGCTGTCAAATTATCAAATTCATTATCAAAACCTACGTGGATTTCATTGGAATATTCAAGGGAAACACTTCTTTGAACTACACGCAAAATTCGAAGAGCTTTACAACGATGCTGCCTTAAAAATAGATGAAATCGCTGAACGCATTTTAACCATAGAAGGCACTCCGCTTCATTCTTTTGAAGATTACTTGTCTACTGCTAATGTGGTATCCAAAAAGAATATACATAATGGAGAAGGCGCTGTAGGCTCCATAATATCGGATATGAAAGGTATTTTAGAACTGGAAAAAAGGATCAAGGAGCTAGCTACAGAAGCCGGAGACGATGGGACAGAAGACCTAATGTCTGACTTTCTTGATGAACAAGAAAAAACGATTTGGATGCTAAAGGCCTGGATGAAATAAACTTAAAAGTTATTAGATTATTAGGTATGGCTCATACGGGTAGTAACTAAGAACCCTCTAATTAAAAATCCTCACCAAAATCCTCTCGTCCGCCTCGCTCTCTTTGATTACGATTCTTAAAATCTTTCTGATTAATACGATAGGTAAAACTCAACGTGTATGATCGTGGACGTCTTTGATAGGTTGAGTTAAAAACAAAATTCTCATCGACGGTATTATATCTATACTTGCCGGAGTTAAACACATCCCGAACATTGAAGACCAATGTTCCCTTCTTCTTCATTATCATTTTACTTACCCCTAAGTCCAACTGATAATAAGATTGCAAATCTCCTTGAGCTCTATTTTGAGGGGCTCGATAACGGAAATTCATTTGATACTCTAATTTTTTCCATATAGTCATTCTTGAATTAATTCGAGTATTCAGAGTATAGGCCTCCGCATCAAAATTTTGATCTGAAAATTCTCCTGTAATTACTGAGCGGTACAAGTTAGCATTGGCATTCATGCGCCACCAGTCGGTTAAATCGTGAGAATAATTAAATTCAAACCCAAACGCATTTTCCAGTGATAAGTTTACCGGTCTCGATATATTCACCGAATCAACACGAGTGGTTATCCGTTGAACAACACCGTCGGTTCTCCTGTAATATACACTCGAAAATAAGGTAGCATTCTTCCAGGTTTTTAAGAAACCAAGCTCGTACGAGTCAGTAAAGGTAGGGTCAAGGTCTGGATTACCGGTTCTCAGGTTCCTGTTATCTCCTATACTGTAAGGAAACGGATTAAGATTCCTTGATCGTGGGCGCCTGATCCTTCTGCTGTAGCTTGACTGCAAGGATGCACCATCCTTTATCTCGTAAGTGAAAAATGCACTTGGGAATAGGTTAGTGTAGTCCTTTGGAAACGATTCATTTGTTTGTAATAGTTCAATATCTATAGAAGTAGTTTCTACCCTTAAGCCTAGCTGATAAGAGATCTTGTTTATCTTATTATTGTAAATAGCATATCCGGCATGGACATTTTCATTATACCTAAAGTTGTTGCTTAGATCGGTTTCATTTACCCAAACATTATCAATAAAGCTCTCAACCAAGTAATCATTTGACAGATCTCTTAGATTTCCCCGATAACCCAATTCAAATGATGAGTTCTTGCTTATTGGGTGAATATAATCTACTTGAAAAAGCCAGCTCTCCTCTTTTTCGCTATTATCTGATCGCTGGTTTCCTATGGAAGTTAGCGTCTCTCCTGTATCAAAAAGTACGTCTTCAGAGATATTAGCAAGCTCAATCTCCCCATTATCACGATACTGAATATCAGCAGTCAGTTTCCTTCCTGTTTTCTCAAAGTTCTTAGTATAAGAAAGTGCATATTCATTATTTGTGTCTTCCTCGTCTTCTTCTTCAGAGCGAAAAGTTTCAGCTGTTAACTCATTTCGCGTATCAAAGTCCCGGTAAAATGTTTCCCTATCATTTAAATCATCAGAAACCCTGTAAAGGTAGGAAGCTGTCAAGGTATTATTATCGTTGATCAGCCATTCGGTACCAACACGAAAGTTGTTTGATATACCTCCGCGTTCAAAATCAATTTCCTGGTCCGTAATAGTGGTACCGTCACCCGAGAAGAAACGTTGAAAGCTATCGGCAGAACCCGGAACATCTCTGTAACGGAAACCATAATTTCCAAAGAAATTTACTTTGTTCAATCGGTAATTAAAGTTTACCGATGCTCCATGATTATCAGGATAGCCGCTGTCCAAAGTAACAGAACCGTTAAACCCGCTATCCCTCTTTTTTTTGAGTATGATGTTTATGATTCCGGCATTTCCCTCAGCATCATACCTCGCGGAAGGATTGGTAACTACTTCTATGTTTTCAATGATATCACCTTGAAGTTGACGAAGACCGTCGGTACCGCTAATACCTATTAAGCCGGAAGGTTTACCATCGATGAGGATTCTCACATTCTCACTACCTCTGAGACTAACGTTACCGTCCTGATCTACCGCTACACTTGGCACATTATCTAAAATATCAGCGGCTGTTCTTCCGGCATTGCTTAAATCCTTACCTACATTGAACACACGCTTATCCAATGTCATTTCCATTTGATCCTTTTCAGCCGTGACCACTACTTCAGAAAGTGTAGCTACATCCGGTTTGAGCAAAATAACGCCTAGGTCAAGCATATTTTTAGCCCGAGTAATGGTAATGTCTTCAATTAAGCTTTGGCGGTAAGAAATAAATTGAAAAGACACATAATATCTTCCAGGTAGGGTTTCAATGGTGAACTTTCCCTGAGCATCAGAAATTCCACCTGTTACTAAACTGGAATCCCGTAAACTAAAAATACTGACACTGGCATACTCTAAGCCACGTTGAGTATCAGCATCTATGATTTGACCGGTAATCTGTGCTGGTAGTTGTCCTGATTGTGTGCGCTGAGCTGATGCTATGGTTGTTACACTCATGAGCAGCAGCATAAATATTCTGATCATTCTATTTATTGTGTCTCTTCTTTCGCAACCTTTTTCTATGTGGATCGCTTTGAAATTCAAACATTGTAACTATAACAGAATCAAAAGCGTTTTGTTGATCTTCATTGCAGTAACTCTTAAGCGTTTTCAAATGTTCATAATTCAAACGCTCTAATTTTTGCTGCACCAGGCTCAACCTGGTTAATAAAGAATCTACGTACTCATCATTGGATCCAGATTGTATCAGTCTTTTGTGATACCCCTGTATTTCGGTGACCAACTCCCGAGATTGGTCAAAATGTTTATTTCTGGCCGCTTCAAACAGTTTAAGCTGATCATCAGTCAGTCTTAGTCGTTTTTTCAGAAATCGTTCAATTTGAGGTCTTTTGTCTCTTTTTTTCTCCCAATGTTTTGGAGTATTACCTGACAAGAAAAAAGACAGCGTACCAATATTGATTAGTACGAGTACTATGACCAGAATTACTAATATCTTATTCGCTTTCATTTACTAAATCATTATTGTAAATAGAAGGCCCCTGAGAACTGTATTCCATAGCCAACTGCTCAATGACTTCTTCCTCGGAAACCTCGCTGTAAGAAGCATTCAGCATAACCACCATGTTTAAAATGATAACCAATATGGTTCCGGCCAGACTCCATTTCCAGCTAGCTGCCCAAGAGGTCTCCTGCTCCTCAATCCGTGCTTTCAGGCGGGTGTAGAAGTACGGACTCGTTTTGAGTTTTGCAACGCCATCCAAGCTATCTATGGTCTTATCAACTTCTCTCTTTAATTTGTCATTCATAACTCTGTGATTTTGTAATATGATCCCAGCCATTTTTTTAAGTTGGCTTTAGCACGGTGCATTAATGATTCAACGGAAGACACTGTAGTTTGCATGATATCAGCGACCTCCTGATAGCTTTTACCTTCAAGTTTGATCAGCAAAAATGCGTTTTTTTGATTTTCAACTAGCTTATCGATCTGCGAGAATAACACCCTAGATCGTTCTCTGTTTTCCAGTGAAACTCCCGGATGTACCTCTTCTTTGTGTAACGAGCTATATTTTTCTTCATTCCCAAAGAGTGAAAAGACAAACCCAAATCGTTTTTGCGCCTTTTTCTTTCTTATCATTTGCAGCGCCTCGTTAATGGTAATTCGATAAATCCATGTACTCAAATCAGCTTTTTCATTAAATCTTCCAATAGAATTGTACACTTCAATAAAAACTTCTTGTGCCAGATCTTCTGATTCAGCGGCGTTTCTCACATAGGAATAACATAAGTTATATATACGGTCTTTGAATTGCTCCACCAGCACTTTAAAGGCTTCCTCATCGTGACTTTTTAAGCCTGCTATTAATTCATTTTGTTCCAATCTTTGTCCTGGTGGAGATTCATTAAATTATTTACCCCTATGCATTCTCCTGCGATATCCTCTACCTTTATCAATGTGAGAATCCAGAAATAGTCGCTGGTCTTCGGTTAGTTCAGCCCTAACCTTTTGGTGAGTAGCAGCTTTTAATTTAGCTATCTCAACCTTCAAATCGCCAATCTCCTCAATGAGATTATCGATACTTTTCATATCCGCCTTTTCGGCTGTAGTCAAGCTTTTCAACCTGGCCTCTTTCTCACCAATTTGGTTTTCCAAAGGAAGAACTTGCTTCTGAGTTTCGGTTCTAAAGGCTTTAAGCTTTGTCCGCTGCTCATCTGTAAGATCAGGAATACGCTCCATAGTATCCCCATGCATCTGCATTCTCCTCTCTGTTATTTCCCTTCCGGGCTCCCCTCTTTTCTGCGCAAAGGACGACCCTACCAATGCAATCATAAAAAGTGACAATGCGCCAACCAATACTAACTTTGAGTTTTTCATAGCTTTAAAATTTGATTCTGTTGATTAGATGCCGTTGCTAAGAAAAACATGCGGGTAGCTTTTAAAAATTTGTGATATAGTAAAATAGCATCACCACACTCGCCACCAATTTTATTAATGTTCCTAAAAGAAAGCCTACAAAAGACCCCCAGGCTGCTCGCATTGCGTCTTTAGATTCTTTACCAGCCATATATTCCCCTAAAAGGGCTCCTAAAAGTGGACCTACAATTATACCAACAGGTACAAAAAACAACCCTACAATCAGACCTGCGAATGTTCCTATTACACCTAAGCGACTACCACCGTAACGCTTAGCGCCGTAGGCCGGAATTAAGTAGTCCAAGGTAGTAACTGCAATAGTTATCAAGAGCCAGATGATCATGAATTTGGTTGAAAACGGCGCTTCGGACTGAAGTTGCATTAAAAGTAATCCGCCATAGCTTACAGGTGGTCCAGGCAGAACAGGTAAGAAACATCCGATTACTCCTACGAACATTAAAATTCCCGCGAGTATGAGTAGAACTATGTCCATGATTTTATACTATTGAAATGTGAACATCAAAAATGAACTTCTTAGGGAACATTCGAAACCTCAAGCTGATAAAATTGCCGCTTACATCGGTTATGACCTCGAGCGATTTCAGGAGTTGATTGAACTATTACTTGATAGCGAGTACCGTGTTTCCCAGCGTGCGGCAATGGTGTTAAGCCATAGTGTAGATCGACATCCGCAATTATTAACACCTCATATCGAACGATTAGTTAAGAACCTCAGGAATAATGTGCATGTCGCCGTGGTTAGAAATACGGTCAGGTTGTTGCAGTTTATAGACGTTCCAGAAAATCTGATAGGTGAAACCGCGGACATTTGTTTCAAGCTCATGGAGTCTTCTGATACGCCAATAGCCGTAAAGGTTTTTTCCATGACCGTTATAGCTAATATTTGTGAGAAAGAGCCTGACCTAAAGAATGAGTTAGCCCTACTTATTGAAGACCAAATGCCCTATGGGTCAGCTGGATTTCGTAACAGAGGGGCTAAGATTTTAAATAAAATTAGATGCTAGCTGATTGCTATTCAGGAATATAGATTGGTGATAAACCAATGATTCGACTATAATCTATGAATTACTTCACCTGTACTTCCTTCATCTCAAAACCCAATTCAGTAAGCTCCTTAAGAATAGGTTCATAGATCTCAGGTTTAATTGGGATATGGACCCCTGAAAGTTTGATCTTCCCTTGCAAAATTAGCTTAGCAGCTATGCCTATGGGCAAACCTACTGTTTTGGACATGGCCGTATTCATAGCATCATCACCAAGTGCGATCAAGGTGCTGTTAATTTCGCGCTTCATGCCATTTTCTAAATACTCAAACTTATGCCACATCACGATCATATCCCGGTCATCATCATTCAGTGTCCATTTCTTTTTAAGAATATGCTCTAGTATTTGAGCAGGCGAGCCAGTATCCAGTCCTATTAGCTCATTATCAAACACTCCTCCCCATTTTAGTCGGTGCATTTCAGGACCATCGATATCTAATCCCATATAGTGGGCCAGTTTAAGCTCAACGGAGTCATGAGGATTATAGGACAGAAATGAGTTGATAAAATCGCGATGAGTCATGCCCTCAATACCTTGCATTTGATAAGTATCATCGGTAGCTCCTAACTGGACAAAAACATTCCAGGCACGGCAAAACCCCGGCTTTCTGAACGTACCACGATAGATAGTACGTATTCCTCTAAGACCGTAAACATCTAAATATTTTAGGGAATCGCGGTTGGCATAACCTTCAAAATATCCATACCCGGGAATATGAACTTGTTCGGTTCTTCTAAACAACTTATGGTAAGGAATAAACTTATACTTTCCTTCCTGAATAAACTTTACAATTCCCTGACCTGCCAAAACAACATTTCTCGGATTCCAGGTAAACTTGTACTCCCAGGGGTTCTGGTCGGTTTCATCAGGAGCCAACAGTCCTCCGGTGAAAGTCTCAAAGGCAGTAAGCTCGTTTCCTTCCGTCCTGATTTTATCGATTATCTTCATAGCGGACATATGATCAATACCTGGATCAAGGCCACATTCATTCAATAGAATTATCCCCTTGCCACAAGCCTGCTCGTTAAAAGCTTTCATCTCGGGAGAAACATAAGATGCGGTAACCAGATTGATTCCAAATTCTATACAAGTCTCAGCCACCAGGGCGTGAAACCTGGCCGGAAGCATAGAAATCACAAGATTAGAATTTGAAATTTCAATTTTACGTTGATTAGGGTCATTGATATCAAAAGCAAAGGCGCTAGCATTATCAAAATCAGAACACTTCTCTTCGGCTAGAACCGGATTAAAGTCTCCTATACGAATCAGCCAGTTTTGACTCGACGCATTTTTGAAAAGGTATTGAATCAATGACGTGGTAGACCTTCCAGCCCCTAAAATTAAAATCGTCTTCATCGGAAAATGTCACTATGCCGGCCAAGATAGCAGAAATGGTAAGTGAAAACACCAAATAGAGTCAATAAAATTTTTGGGCACAAAATGTAGATGTATATTGCATATCCCTATAAGCTATTTTATGGATGGATTTCACTTTTTCTCCGAGTTCGCAGAGCTTAGCGCTCAAGATCAGGACTTGATTCAACTCGCCCGTAAGGCTTCTAACAGCAGTTACTCTCCCTATTCTCAATTTATGGTGGGCGCTTCGGCTCGCTTAGACGATGGGCGGATCATCTCAGGCTCAAATCAGGAAAATGCATCCTACCCGGCAGGGCTTTGCGCAGAGCGTGTGGCTCTGTTTCATATAGCTTCATCTTATCCGGACAGAAGCGTAGATAGTATTGCCGTAGTTGCCAGAAGGGCCAATGACACGAAGTTTAAGCCTGTTTCGCCATGTGGTATTTGTCGCCAGGTCATGCTTGAGGTCGAGTTAAAACAGAATAAACCTATGCGAGTAATACTTCAATCTGCCGATGGCCGATGGGTAGTATCCGAAAGTGCACAGCATCTGCTGCCGTTTAGTTTTGGACAGGATAGTTTATAGTAAGGCGATTTATGATTATAATAGTAAATTAAAATGTCTTATTTAGGTGGCTTCGATGAAATTTGATCTTAGGAATTTAAGCTTAAAAACACTTACATCTCTTGCTTTTAGTTTACTAGCGCTGATTTCGCTTCTTCACTATTTCACTGCCAAATCCATCAGAACTGAAATAAACGAAAAAGTTATTACTCTAGAATTTTGCAGTGAACTACATAACAATATTTATTTGATCGTGGGCCTGGTCAACAGGATTAATTCCACAAATGAAGCTGAGGTTAAAACCAAACTAAAATCGGCCTTGAACCTTCATCAAAATCAATTGTCGGCGCTAAAACTTGGTAGTAGCATAAATGGCCTAAAAGCATTAAAAAATGGAGCGTTAGTTGCCATGAAAAAGGCAGATAATCAATGGTGGCCACTAAAAGCGAATATCGGTATTTTTCTGGATGGCGAAATTCAACTGGATAGCGTTTATTTGGCCTCACCTTACGGCTTGGTGGGGGAAACACCAGAAGCAGCTTTGAAATTAGTAAATATGACCAGCGATACCTACATAGCAAGTCTTGATGATTTAGATAAAACAATAGGTAAAGAATTAAACATACGGCAAAGGCGCTTAAGTAATACCTCTCTTTCATTTTTACTGGTTGAGCTTGTTTTGTTTCTAACCTGTGCACTGTCCATTTTTAAGTATTTTATATCTCCCATTGGTCAGCTTGGATTAGTTACTCATAAACTGGCTAAGGGATTGGAAATAGAGAAAAATGCAAAAAGTTTTGACAACGAGCTAGGTACAATTCAAAAAGGATTTGAGAAGCTGGTTCATAACCTTTCAGGGATAACAACATTTGTTAAAGAAATAGGAAGTGGTAATCTGGAAGCCACACTCGAACGAACAGAAGGAGAAATTAACCAGGATAGTCTTGAGGGAGCGCTCATCTCTATGAGAGACCAAATGAAACTGGTCCAAAAAGACGAAGCAGAAAGAAAATGGGCTACCGAAGGTCTTGCACAATTCGTAGAGATACTTCGGGCTACAGATACCGACGTATATGAGCTTGGGGATAAGATAATTTCTAAATTGGTAGAATACACAAATTCAAACCAGGGGGGAATTTATTTATTCAACGATAGCGAAGAGAATCCTGCTCTGGAGCTTATTTCTTTGTATGCCTTTAGTAACAAAAAATATGAGCAAAAAACAATACGTCCTGGCGAGGGTGTTGTAGGTCAGACCTACCTTGAGCGGAAGACAACTTACCTGCTCGAGATTCCCGACAACTACATCAACATTGTTTCAGGTTTAGGGGGAGCAAACCCTAAAGCTATTTTGATTGTGCCATTGATGGTTAATGATGATATATATGGTATTTTAGAAATAGCCTCATTTCGTGAATACTCACAATATGAAATCGATTTTATTGAAAAGCTAGGTGAAAGTATCGCTTCTACAATTTCGGGTGTAAAAGTAAACCAACGTACTAAGGTTCTGCTAGGAGAATCTCAGCAGTTGACTGAACAAATGCAGGCGCAAGAAGAAGAAATGCGCCAAAACATGGAAGAACTCACCGCGACACAGGAGGAAATGGCGAGAACAGAAAAGGAGAAGCTAGCTCAGCAGTCAGCCATAGATCAAAATATAGGTATTGCAGAGTATGATCCAATGGGTGGAATTACTTATAGCAATAATGAATATAACAACCAACTTGGCTATACCAAAGAGCAGTTACAAGGGCTGAATATTAAATCGTTATTAGGCCAGAGCATATCAGATAATTACAAAGGATTTCTGAATAAACAAGGTAGTAATGGCGCTGTGACAACGTATTCGATGTTTGACTCAATTTCTGTAGAAGGTGAAAGGAAACTTGTTGAATTATCAGTGCAGTCGAATAAATTGAGGGTTTCAAACGAAGAGGTAAATGATTTGGAGAAGATGCTTAGGCTGCAACTTGAAGCGCTTGATATCACTCAGATCAAACTAGATGATCAGGTAAGGTCATTTCAGGATAAGGTGAAAACCTTGCTTACAGCTACTAACCTTTTGATTTTGAATACAGATCTTAAAGTTACTGGTGCCAATAATACTGCTGCGCATAGTTTTGAAAAAGACAGATCGGAGTTAACAGGTACGGCTATTTATGACTTATTCCCGGATTTTAAATCAGAGCCGGGGGAACAGGTTTTAAAGACTTTGAATGGCGAAACTTTTAAAGTTTATGTACTTGTAACTCCCAATGATGGTGAAAACGAGTATTTTGTACATTGGAGTTGAAAAGAGTAGGAGGCGTTTCTAAAAAGAATTAATGGACATGAAAGATGTAGACATAGCTGATTTAAGAAGAATCACAGATTTAGTGAAAACCAAACATGGTTATGACTTCACTAACTACGCCATGTCGTCTTTTAAGAGGCGCATTGTCCGAATTCTGGAACTATACAATCTCAATACAGAGGGACTACTCAAAAAGCTTCTGGACAGGCAATTTACTGAAGAATTTCTGAACGAAATCACTGTTAATGTTACCGAAATGTTCAGAGACCCTTCGTTCTGGAGGATATTGCGCGACGACATTATTCCTGCTATTCTGCTTAATCATCAAAAAATCAGAATCTGGCACGCCGGGTGCTCCTCCGGTGAAGAGGTTTTCTCGATGGCTATATTGTTAAAAGAGATGGATTTACTCCACAACGCTCAGATCATCGCTACCGACTTGGATACCAATATCCTTGAAAAGGCTAAAAAAGGAGAGTATACCATTAAAAATATGGAACTCAACGAAAAAAATTACATTCGTTTTCAAGGGTCAGGTGTATTAAAGGACTACTACAAAGAAATAAACGGAAAGGCGATATTAGATAAGTCACTTGTAGCAGATGTATCATGGAGAAATCATGATCTTGTAAAGGGAGGCATCTTTAACAAGTTCGATCTGATACTTTGCCGCAATGTAATGATCTATTTTAACCAAGCGCTTCAGAATGAAGTGCTGAAAAAATTTCATGAAAGTCTTTTCAAGTACGGCTATTTGGCAATCGGATCAAAAGAATCTCTCATATGGTGCGATATAGCCAATAAATTCATCGTAGTAAACAACGAAGAGAAGGTCTATAAAAAAATTAAAGATTAAGGCCACTATCTGTTAGTAATGTCAAAATTCAATTTACATAATAGATATAAGGCTGTAGTAATTGGTGGTTCAGCCGGTAGCTTTCAGGGTATTGTAAAAATTCTATCCAGTATACCTTCTAACTTTCCTTTGCCTATAATTATGTGCCTCCATCGGTTAAAGCATGTAAGAAATGGCTTTGTCGAAGCCTTATCCATTAAAAGTACGGTAGAAGTGACAGAGCCGTATGATAAGCAAAACATTAAAAAGGGCCATGTATACCTTGCTCCGGCAAACTACCATATGTCAGTAGAGTTGGGGAATTACTTCAGCTTATCTACAGAAGAAATGGTCAATAATTCCAGACCGGCAATAGATATTACATTGGGCAGTTGTGCATACGTTTACCGGAATAAACTTATTGGCATTCTCCTGTCAGGAGCGAATAAGGACGGCGGCCTCGGGATGAAATACATCAAAGACAAAGGTGGATTAACGGTAGTGCAAGAACCCACAGAGTGTATGATTGACACCATGCCTAAGGCGGCTATGAGTTTGACAACCATTGATCATGTGCTTAGAATTGAGCAAATTGTGCGATTATTGAATGAATTACATAAATTATATAAAACATGAAGTTCAACAGACAGAGGTTAGGTTTGTTATTGGTGGTGCTTTATCTCATTTGCACTATTATTACGGCTTTTCTTTCATTTAGTCTTTCCGATGACCTTACTGAAAGCGGGGCTCTTGGACTACATAACCTCGGACAGGCAGATGGAGCGCTGACAAGACTTTTCCTTACTTTAACTGTAACTCTGTTGGTTGGATTAGTAAGCTTGTTTTATTTGCTTACCAATAAAACTGAGGAAGTGGTTTATGTAGAAAAGAAAGCTGAGAAAACCGTTGAGGAACAACAAGCCGAAGAAGATCAGCAGTTTACTGATCTTGACATCACAAAAATCAGGAAATTGGCCCAAAGCAAAAAAAGCAATGAAACCGAGCTTCTTCAAACTTCGCTAGTCGAAATTTGTAAAGAACTGGAGGCCGGCTTGGGAGCATTTTACTTGGCAAAAAAAGAAAAGGGTTTAAATACCTTACGAATGTCGGCTACATATGCCCTTTCTATGGGTGAAACCAAACGCCCTTCTTTTGAATTCGGTGAAGGTCTGGTAGGGCAGGTGGCAAGTGAAAAACGACTGATGAATATTGACGAAGTTCCGGAAGGTTATTTAAAAATAGTCAGCGGACTAGGTAAAGCTGAACCTCGATATTTGTTGATTGTTCCGGTGCTAAAAAAGAGTAGTATTTACGGTGTAGCTGAAATTGCCTCATTTACGCCTTTTAATAATGGAATGGTAAGTAGTATAGAAAAAGCTTTTGACGTGGTAATGGCTCAATTAACAGAGACGAGGCCTGCTGCAAAGAGTACAGCAGTAAAAAAAACTAAGAAAGGGTAAAATCCAAGATCGATGTTCAAAAGAATAAAAATAAGCACAAAAATAACAGGTCTTGTCATAGCCATGGTGGTTATTACTCTGCTTGCGGTAGGGTACGTATCATACCACATGAGTAAACGAGATATAAGGGAGCGCTTTAGCAATAACATCCTGATAACCGCTCAGCAGCGTTCCAGTAAGCTGAATCATTATTTTGAGCAAGTAAGGGCCAATTTGGAATTTTTAAGTACAAATCAAATTATTGTAGAGGGGACGGTATCCACTTCGGAATCTGAAGTAATCAGCTTTGAAGAGCCGACCAATGAATTTGACGATTCTGATTTAGGTAGTGAAGAACCAACTGATGAATTTGAAGAATCTGATTTGGGTAGCGAAGAAGCTATCTTTGAAGATGTTTTTGATTTTTCAGAACCTGAAGCAGCAAAGCCAGTTTACGATGTTCCTGCGTTTTTGAATTCAATAAAGCAAGCCTTTGGTTATCCTGATATATTCATAACAGAAACAAATGGGGTAATAAAATATTCTACAAGCACTTCGCTCGGAGCTGGGAGCAATTTTATAGATCCGGATGGTAGAACTATATCAGAAGTGCAAAAGGGCGCTTATATAGGTAACATAGTTAAGCAAGGTAGCGAGTATATATCTTATGTAGGGAAGCCTATTGATACAAGTAGTGGAAGCCGACTTTTACTTCTAATTAAAGTAGATGTTGAAGATATATTCAATATTGTCCAGGACACAACTGCTCTGGGTAAAAGTGGTGAAGTTATACTCGCTCAACTGGACTCAGTTAGATCAAATGTCTATTTTCAGAATCTTCTTCGCAACGATTCTACCTCCTCTTTAAAATGGTTCGAAAAAAGCAGCCGTGAGGCAGAACTGATAACTTCATCTTTTTTGCGGCCTACAGGCTCCGCGATGGGTATTGATTACAGGAGTGAACCTGTTCTTGCTGCATGGTCCAGAGTAGCTGTAGCAGGCTGGAACCTTGTGGTCAAGATTGATGACACCGAAGTATTGGCAGAGATTAACCGGTTAACGCAACAGTTCCTGCTTACAGGCCTTGTTCTATTGGGTTTAACTGTAATAGCGTCTCTCATATTCTCACGATACCTCACCGGAGCTTTAGACTCGCTCAAGTCAACCTTAGAGCTAGTAGGTAATGGTATTCTGCCTGAGAATATAAACTGGAAATCCAATGATGAAATAGGGTTAATGGCCAATAGCCTTAACTACTTGGTTCAAACATTGAAGAAGACGGCTGGTTTCGCCCAGCAAATTGGCGAGGGTAATTTTGATGCTAATTTCAAGCCTATTAGCCAAGACGATGCACTTGGTAACGCACTGGTAGGCATGCGTGATAACCTCATAGAAGGGGAGAAACGTGATAAAGAGAGAAACTGGATTGTAACAGGTGTGGCTGAAATTGGCGAGATCCTCCGGGCGCATAACGACATTAATGAACTCGGCGATGAGGTCATTCATTATATCATAGGTAAAATTGACGCTGTACAGGGGGCGTTCTATGTGACTAGCGATGATGAAACGGATCCACACCTTGATATGAAAGCCAGCTATGCTTATAACCGTAAAAAGCATCTGGAAATGCGCTTCAGATTTGCGGAGGGTCTTGTAGGTCAAGCTGCTGCAGAAATGGATACTGTTTTAAGAACGGAAATTCCGGCGGACTATGTGTCAATAACTTCAGGAATTCTTGGCGACCAGCGTCCTACAGCTATTCTCGTTGTTCCTCTCATAACCCAAGAAAAAGTATATGGAGTACTTGAATTTGCCGGATTCAAAAAGTTTGACGCTAGCAAAGTTAAGTTTGTTGAAGAATTGAGTGTAATTCTGGCGCGTACTGTATTTAATATAAAAATTAATGAAAGAACGAGGCTCCTGTTATCTGAATCTCAAACTATGAGTTCAGAACTTCAGGAAAAGCAAGAAATTCTCCGTCAAAACGCAGAAGAAATGCAAGCTACTCAGGAAGAACTTCAAAAGTCCAATACAAAACTAGAGGAGCAAATTGAAGAGGTAAACCGTACCCAGAAAAGGATGCAGTTACTACTTGAAAATGCCTCAGAAGTAATAACGATCTATGAAGAAGACGAAACTGTCAGGTATATAAGTCCTTCTGTTGAACCTATTCTAGGCTATACTCAAAAGGAAATGATGGGTAAAAGTGACTTTGATAAGGTGGGTGAGGAATTCAAAGATGCTTTTAGAAAAATGTTTGCCACCTTAAAAGATAAACCGGAAGAGCAGGTTACACTTCAATACGAGTATAAAACAAAGGAAGGGGATTACATTTGGATAGAGTCTACAGGAACAAACTTTATGTCTAACCCTGCCATACATGGCTTGATTGTGAACTCTACAGATATTACTGAACGTAGAAGAGCCGAGCAGGAGCAACGCATGCGAAGTAAGATGCAAGCGCTTTCTGAGAACTCTCCTGACCTTATTACCCGTTTGGAAGAAGATTCTATCTCGTATATAAATCCAGTAATTGAGGAGTACACGGGTAACGCTCCCGATAACTACCTAAATCAAAAGTTCGGGGAGCTTGATCTTAACAGTGCCATCTTAGATCGCTGGCTTGAAATAGTAGAGGAAGTCAACACTAGTAATGATAAGGTTTCTACTGAAATGGACTTCCCGTCAGAAATGGGAGATCGGGTAATGCAGGTTAATGCGATTCCGGAATTTGATGAACAAGAGACATTAGAGTCAGTACTTGTTGTTTCACACGATATTACGGAACGCAAAATCATTGAACTGGAGATCCAAAATAAAAACAAAAAAATCGCAGATAGTATAAACTATGCTAAGCGAATACAGAACGCGATACTCCCAAATAATAATGTTATCAACCGGGTTCTACCTGATTCCTTTATACTTTATAAGCCAAAAGATGTAGTTAGCGGTGATTTCCCATGGTATGTACAAATGGGAGATGAAATTTATATGGCAGCCGTTGATTGTACCGGACATGGCGTTCCTGGCGCTCTTTTGTCATTGATAGGTTATTTTTTGCTTAATGATATCGTGCGTAGTAGAAAAGTTTCCGACCCGGGTTTAATTCTGGATCAACTGGATGAAGGAGTTACTACAACTTTGCGACAGGATCAGGATGATTCTAAAACAAAAGATGGAATGGATATTGCGCTTTGCAAAATCAACCCGGAAAAACGTGAAATTGAATATGCGGGCGCTCACAGACCTCTTTACATGATGAAGAAAGGTGAGATGGAAGAGGTTAAAGGCAACAAATTTGCAATTGGCGGCGGCATCTATAAAAACCAGACTAATTTCACAACCTATTCGACTAAACTGAGCAAAGGTGACTCTATCTATTTTTGTTCAGATGGCTTCCCTGATCAGTTTGGAGGCCCTGATAATCGGAAATTCGGCCCGAGACGTACGCGTGATTTGATAGCTGAAATACACGAGAAATCGATGCGAGAAGCATATCAAATTTTCGATAATGAGTGGGAAGGTTGGAAAGGTGATGAAAAACAAACCGATGACGTTCTATTAATCGGTATAAAATTTTAGACATAGTGATTAAATGTGTATTTTGGAGGTAATATCTAGTTTTATCATACCTTAATACATCTCAAGGAGTATTAAACAATAAACTAAAATAGACTTATGCAGTATATTTTTGATTTGCACAAAACCCTATTAGATCATAATCTGATATTGGTTTATGAAGGCGAATTCACGCAAGAGATCACCAAATCCATTTTAGCCATGGCAGAAAGAAATATGGATTCATCCGGTGAGGAATCTACAGTTAAAAGGAAAGTATTCAACGTCATGGTAGAATGCCTTCAAAATATTGTTAAACACGCAGGTGATGTTCAGAAGAAGAACGCCGCTATTTTTATAGTGGGTAAGCTGGAAAACGAATACGTTATCGTTTCGGGTAATCCAATTGAAACAGCAGAAAGCGAGAAACTAAAAGATAAGCTGGAACAAATTAATAGTCTTGATAAAGACGGCCTTAAGAGCTTGTATAAGGAGATCATTAAAAACACAGAAATATCAGATAAAGGTGGTGCAGGCCTTGGTTTTGTAGACATGGCCCGTAAATCTGGCAACCCCCTTGCCTATGACTTCATTGATACAGGCGATGGCGCCCAATTTTTCTGCCTAAAGGCGTCCATTTCAAGATTATAATCAAAAGACATCCCAAATTTTTAAATTAGACCATAATGGAAATATTAAATCTAGAAGGAACTGAAGATACCCCAAAAATAATTCTGGATAAAGGGAACGGCATTTATGAAATCTCAGGAAGATCTCTTCCCGAGGATTCTGCGGAATTTTATCAACCTGTGTTAGACTGGATAGAAGAATACGCTGGAGGTCCTAATCCATCTACCGAGTTTGTATTTAAACTTGAATATTTTAACACCGCTTCGTCAAAATTGATTCTTGATGTACTTTCAGCATTAGAAGATATTGATGGCACAACAATCATGTGGTATTTTCATGAAGATGATGAGGACATGGAAGAAGCTGGAGAAGAATTCTCTGAGCTGGTGGAAATTCCATTTGAGTTTAAAACCTATTAAAACACTGAACGCATTAAGTATTTTTTAAACTAAAGGGTTTCACAATAACCCGTAACTATTCATGAGTGAGGAAATCCTAAAGGCACTGACTCAACTTTTTGCCATCATTACCAAACAGGATGGTGGTGTTACTGAAAAAGAAAGACAATTCGTAATCAGCTTTTTCAAGCAAGAGCTAGATCAAGAGACAGTAAACGAATATCTTGAGTTATATGATAAGTTTTCAGGTTATTCCAAGGATAAATCTGAAGGTTCTGGAGAACCTGCTAAGAAAAGAAAGTTAACCTCCGTTCGTGACTCTGTTAAAACGCTGGGATTATGTAAGAAGATCAATAAAACACTCACTCAAAAACAAAAAGTAGTTGTATTGATAAAAATTCTTGAGTTGGTAGGCTCAGATAAGAATTTTACTCCACAGAGAATGGAGATTATTGATACCATAAGTACCGTCTTTAACATAGTAAAAGATGAGTACAAGCTTATCGAGAGTTTTGTTATCAAAGATAAAGTCGAAGAACTTGACTTCTCCGATTTACTTCTTGTTAATGCAGACGAAAAATCTAAACTTGAGAATGCCAAGCACTATTCTAGTGATATAAATGGCAACGTTATATTCCTAAAAGTTAATAGTGTGGACATGTACTTCACGAAGTACATAGGTGACGATGACGTTGTTTTGAATGCATTTATTATGCTTCCGAATCGTGTTTATTTGTTTTCACATGGAAGTACCATCAAAACTCCTTTAGGAGCTGCTTTATACTACAGCGACCTGACCACAATATTTAACGAAGAGCTACGTACTACAAAGCTCTCTTTTAATGCAAATATTGAAGAATTCAGATTCCCGAACGGAGCGCTTGGACTAAGGGATGTTAAAATTTCCGAAGGTCCTGGCAAACTGATAGGTATTATGGGCGCCAGCGGCGCTGGAAAAACTACACTGCTTAATGTATTAGCAGGTATTGAAACTCCTACGAAAGGCAGCATCAAAATCAACGGGTTTGATACTAATACCGAAAAGGACAGAATCCATGGTGTTATAGGCTATGTGGCACAAGATGATTTATTGATCGAAGAGCTTACCGTTTACCAAAATCTTTACTACAATGCCAAGCTATGTTTTGCAGGCTTTTCGGAAGAAGCGCTTGATAAAAGAGTAATAGACGTGCTGGAAAGTCTTGGTCTTGACCAACGAAAAGATTTACGAGTTGGTAGCGTCCTTGATAAAACCATAAGTGGAGGTCAAAGAAAACGTTTAAATATTGCTCTTGAGCTTATCCGTGAGCCGGCGGTTATGTTTGTAGATGAACCGACATCAGGACTTTCGTCACGAGATTCTGAAAACGTTATAGACCTCCTTAAGGAACTTTCTTTAATAGGGAAGCTCATTTTTGTGGTTATTCATCAGCCTTCATCTGACATCTATAAGATGTTTGACAAAATGTACATAATGGATACTGGTGGATTTCCGGTGTTTTATGGTAATCCTGTAGAAGCTGTTACCTATTTCAAAAGAGCTACAAACCAGGTCGATAGCGAGCGAGGGCAGTGTGAAACATGCGGTAACGTAAATCCTGAACAGATCTTTAACATCATTGAGGCGAAAGTTGTAGATGAATACGGACAACTCACAAATAAAAGAAAGGTCAATCCAAAAGGATGGAATGAAAGCTTTACTGAAAACTTTGAGATTGAAGAAGTAGTCAATGTAAACGAAGAGCCTCCGCAGTCATTGGACATTCCAAATAAAATTAAGCAGGCGTTTATTTTTACCACTCGCGATCTGATTTCTAAAATAAGTAATAAGCAGTACCTGTTAATTAACTTGCTGGAAGCTCCTCTTTTAGCTCTTATACTGGCATTTATAATAAGATATAAAAGCTCACCCTATGGTGATGAGTATATTTTTCGCTTTAATGAGAACATACCGGCTTTTATGCTTATGAGCATAATCGTAGCTCTTTTTATGGGCCTTACTGTTAGCGCTGAGGAAATTATTCGTGATAGGAAAATCCTAAAACGAGAGAGCTTCCTTAACTTAAGCTGGAGTTCTTATTTGGTTTCCAAGCTTTCTATATTATTTCTTCTGTCAGCTATTCAGACCCTTTCGTTCGTCATTGTTGGTCATTTACTATTGGAAATCAGGGAAATGACTTTTGCGTTCTGGTTGGTATTATTCACATGTTCATGCATGGCTAATGTACTTGGCCTTAACATTTCAAGCGCTTTTAATAGTGCGGTCACCGTATACGTAATGATTCCTTTACTGCTCATCCCGCAGATGATTTTAAGTGGTTTGTTGTTTAGTTTCGATAAGTTGAACAACGTTCTTAGCACTAAAGGCAAGGTACCAATAGTAGCAGATTTTATGGCCTCCAGATGGGCGTATGAAGCCATGGCCGTTTATCAATTTAAAAATAATTCATTTGAAGATTCATACTTTGATTTTGACAAGTATGAATCACAAGCTGATTTTAAGGCAGCCTACATTGCCGAGGAACTTAAAAGAAAACAAGAATCAGTTGTCAAAAACTATAAAAGCGATGATGTAGAAACGCAGAGTATAGTAAAAGTTGATCTCTCCATATTAAAAAATGAAATTAACAAGTTAGACTTTAAAGAAGGGTTAGAAGATTTGGATATTAATGTCCTAACTATTGAAAATTACTCACCAGATATAGATCAGAAGCTTTCAAACTACCTTCAAAAATTGAAGAAGAATTACCAAGGTGTCTACAATAAAATAGTATCAGCCAAAGAACAGAAGATGTTCCAATTAGGTGAAAATGAAGATTATAACTTGAACGAATATAAAAATAAGTATTTCAATGAAAGTTTAGCTGATCTTGTTCAAAACGTGGCGGAAACAGATAGAATCATAGAGTTCAAAGGCCAGCTTATTCAACAATACAATCCTATTTTTAATGATCCTAACCCCAAACATTTGTTAGACTATCGGGCTCATTTCTTTGCTCCGCAAAAACATTTTGCCGGTTCCTATTTCGATACATTTGGCTTCAACATAATTATTATATGGCTAATGACAGCGTTGCTATATCTAACACTCTATTTCGAGCTTTTAAAAAAAGGGCTGGATGCCTTTGGAAAAATTAAGTTTGGCAAGAAATAAGGGTATTTACCCGTGAACGGCGTTGATTAGGAATATATGTTTGTAATAGATGTTGTTATTTATATTTTTGTTAAAATCATTTAATACTAGATATGAGGAATTTATTTTTTGTGAGCGCCTTAGCTTTTTTGGCTGCATGTGGTTCCGGAAACAAACCGGATGAACAGGCTTTCCTCGAATCACTTGACTCTGCTGCGGTAGAGGGGCCTGAAATTTCTGAGGAGGTTATCAGCAGCGTGCTTCAACAAATCCCATCTCCCTTGGAGATTTCCGTTTTGCTCAAAGAATCAGGCACCAAATATGACAAGCAATTATTGAACAGCCCGGATAATATATCAAAGTATAATAGTAATTACCATAAAGCTCTAAACTTAGGTATTTACGGAACAGACTTAGGCTATACTAATATATATGAGCAAAATCAAGATGGACTTGATTATATGGGCTCCATAAAAGATCTGGCTGACGGCCTCAGTATCGGACAGTTTTTTGATATTGAAACTATTGGTAGACTAGCTACTAACAGCAAGAATCTGGATTCTTTGTTACTTATAACAACACAGAACTTTAATAGTATCAACCAGTACCTACAAGAACAGGGAAGAGCCAATTTGAGTGTCCTGTTGTTAGCCGGTGGCTGGATTGAAGCTATGCATATCACTTGCGAGGTAGCAGCTTCAGATCCAAGTAATAAGGAATTGCAAGAAACTATTGGATCTCAAAAAATTATCCTGGAGAATATTGTGCTTCTCTTATCATTCTACCAGCAGGTAGATCAAAATATGGCATCACTTTTGACAGATATGCAGGTGTTACAAACGGAATACGAGAATATAGAAATAGTTACGACTTACGAAGAATCTACATTTGAAATCGTGGATGGAGTAATGGTAATAAAAGACAATAGTTCAAGTGAGATAAAAATTACGGATCAAAATATCGAGAACATAAAGAATTTGATCGGATCCGTTAGAAACAAAATAATTAGCTAGAAGAAAATATGCATAAGATGAAAAAAGCAATTTATCCGTTGGTAGTGGTTGGAATGTTAATGGCTTTTAGTTTTCAGGTTAACGCACAATGTGATTCAGAACCATATACCTCTGGCTGTATTCCAAAACTAGCCTCTGGATTCAATTTCCTAAAAAGTTACAAAATAGATGGGCAGGGTGGCACGAAAACAAAAGTTGAATACTCGTATGTATTCACAAAGGGTACCCAATATATGATAAATGTATGCGCTACCGGAGAGAGTACAGATGGTATTGTCGTAAGCCTATTCGATAGCAACAGAAACAAAGTCGTGAGTAGCAAAGTAAATGATCAGTACATTTCTGCCATAGCCTATCCTTGCAATACAACAGGTATTTACTACATTCAATACACGTTCGACGAAAGTACGCAATTCTGCGGTGGCAGCGCTTTAGGTTTCAAGCGATAAAGGGCGTTTCTCACTCATTAAAAAAGCAGGTTTTAAATCAAAAAAGCCTGCTTTTTGTTTTTCCAAAATGAAACAAGAAAGTCTCAAATTTGAATTTGAAGCACGTTATTTTCAAGAGGGTGAGCTTACCATAAAAACGAAAAATTTGTTTTTCGTCCTTCACGGGCATGGACAGCAGAGTAAGTACTTTATAAAGAAATTTAACCCTTTATTTAGCGCCAGTAGTTGTGTGATAGCCCCTGAAGGTTTATCGAGATATTATCTTGAAGGATTTAGTGGTAGAGTCGGCGCTACCTGGATGACAAGGGAAGAGAGACTGACCGATATTCAGAATTATCTAAGCTACTTAAATACACTCTATAAGGGTTTAGAACAAAACATCGGAGAACAAACTAAAATTCATATTCTCGGATTTTC
>CALBPF010000091.1 GCA_937899105.1 uncultured Flammeovirgaceae bacterium
ATAAGCCTCAATGTTTTTGGTGGGTACTTCCACTAAATGATCCTCGACATCCAGGTGCCCAAAATTTGCGCGGATTTGATCGGCAATAAGCAGACTCACTTCATCCTGCAAGGCGAAGATATTCTCCAGCTCACGGTCGAAATTTTTTGACCATAGGTGTGTGCCATCATTGGTCTCGATTAACTGGGCAGTAATCCGAACTCTATTTTGAGCCTTCCGGACACTCCCCTCCAAGACTGTACTTACCCCTAATTGTTTGCCGATCGTTCGCACATCTATATTTTTATTCTTAAAGGCAAAAGAAGATGTGCGGGCAATGACTTTCAATCCCTTTACGGTGGTTAGAGCGTTGATTATTTCTTCGGTAATGCCATCGCTGAAGTATTCGTTCTCAGGGTCGGTACTCATATTGACAAAGGGGAGAACCGCAATAGATTTATTGGATGGTGATATGGGTGGATGGTTGCTCATTTTCGACTATACTTTAGCAGGGCTTCTACGGACCGACATTGGATTTTTAATCATTCTCCTTTAGTAGGCTATAACGGTAGTTTATGTGAAACCCCTTACGTATAAACCCCAAAATAAGGACAAACAACGTCAATTTTACCACGGGCAAAATTCTGTTCATTACCCAAACTGCTATACCTGTAAAGAAGTGATTTTACTACGCTGCTCCTTTGATGTAGGATAAGTCCCGCCACTGAGCTTTCACCGGGCGTCTGCGCCAAAGGCTTTGACGACGGAGCACGGCCGGGGCCTATACATGCCTAAGGAACACAGCGGAGGCTAGGTGTGCAGGCCAGCGCGCGGCCTTGCATCAGCAGACCGGCTGGTAGGAAGTCAGCTTGGGACCTGTGCTGACCGTTAGCGTCAGTATCCCACAAACACTTTGTCGTCAGTATAGTACGGGCATAAAACTTTGATTTTCATCATTTTCTTAACTCTTTATCATTTGTTATGATTACATCTCCGTCTCTTAGTGCGATAAAAAGCCATTTATTATCAATACATCTTTGGATTTCTTTTTCTATCACTTTTGATTCGGGATGTGCTGAATCATAATGAGGAAATATAGAGTATTCAAAAACACTGAGACCTTCATAAATGGTTTCCTTTATCCCTTCGTAAGGGAAATTATGGGGATCATCACCTTGATCAATTGTCCTTAGATTCTACGATAGCACACATACTCCTGCACTATAGCCACCATATATAAAATCTTCTCTTTTTCTTATTTCAGGCATCAATTCATCAAATCCGCTTAATCGCATTGCCTGTCTTAGTATAAAAGTATTTCCCCCGCTTACCCATATGGAACCTAAAGATTCGATTTTTCTCTTTAATAAATTCTTTTTCCCAAAGTATTCCCTTAGGTCTAAGATTTCTGAGTCAAATCCTAAACTATTTAATTTTTCTATTTCTTCGAGTTGATGTTTTTCAGCTCGTTTCGGATCACTCCCTACCCAATCTCTTGTATTGTTGATATGTCCCAGTTTGTTATTAAATGGAACCATATCTTTCAATTCAGCTATCCTTGAACCAAACTTATAAGATGACAGATAATAATTCATGATGAGGTTGTTTACTCTTTTTACTGTTAACGAAGTTAGAGCCAATAAGAACAAAAAGAGTAAGGATACGGAGAATAAATGCTCTAATCTCACTAAATATGCGGAGAATAGTTGTTATATTCGCATAGGTAATCAGAAATATTAGATGGCCAAGTACATATATCAGTTTCCTTACTGGCCCAATTTTACATGGGATGAACAAAAGATTCAGGTAATACTAGGAAGTGTTCGACATCTTCAGGGAAAACTGTTTGGTCAAATGAGTACGCTGGGTTTTTCGATTAAAGAAGAAACCTTATTGTCAACATTAACAGTTGATGTACTGAAATCATCAGAAATTGAAGGTGAGAACCTAAACTATGAGCAAGTAAGGTCATC
>CALBPF010000092.1 GCA_937899105.1 uncultured Flammeovirgaceae bacterium
CAAAGTACGCCTAAAGTGAAAGTCGTGGCTTATCTGTTCGAATCTGTCATCTATCTGCTCATTTGACAAAGGTGACTTTGAATCATCTCGTATGTGAGTAATGTAAAGGTGTCCATCGATCTGTTCTGACAGGTTTATTGCGTATATCAAAGCGTTTGTAGCGTCCTTTGAAAAGTCCGTAGGAATTAGGATGTTTCTTAATTCTTGCATGGCCAAATCATTTGAATTACTAGAATGAAACTACAACTACACCATACATTTTCTTATGATGCTGCTCAGACGACTGGTTGACGTTAGTCAGATACATATGGATTTTTTAAATCATCGGCAATTGTATGAACTTAAGTAAGTATGTCTGAAAAGCTCAAAATTCAATTAAAAAAGTTGGCATGGATTGTCATAATCTGGCTTGGTATTTTGTGATCATCACTACTTATGATTACCTGGTACTCTTATCTGATTTTGCTGCAGGTCCGGATCCGATCTAAGAATATTTCATAAGCCTTAGTTTTAATATGGCTGCCGGGTTAATGGGCAGTTTAATGAGTGGTTCTTTCCTGGTTTTTTGAAAGGCTGAGAGATAAGCCCTATGGGTATACGATCGTGGCGGTGGCAATCTCATTTATAGCTATCGTGGTCATTATAACCCTTATTTTGGGTCATTTTCTGGTTTATGACCGTATCCAGAGCTGGCCGTTTAGAGATGAAGCAGCTATGGAAGAGTACATTGAGTACCTGACCAACGCCATCCATTTGAAAATATCGTGGTATGGTCAATAGTAACAGCGTTAACTCAGTTTTCACTTCAGATTAATGATAAGTTTGGCCAGGGGCTACTGCTCGCATTTATTAGCGGCAAGTACCATTCTCCCAGGCAGGAGAATAGGGTATTTATGTTTCTGGATTTAATGAGCTCTACGCAAATAGCTGAAAAGCTTGGCAATACCCAGTATTACAATCTGTTGAGGGATTTTTATGCGGACATCACCAATAGTATTATTTATAATGGTGGCGAGATCTATCAATACGTTGGCGATGAGGTGGTGATCTCCTGGCAATATGAAATAGGTGTCCTTCAGAATAAATGCATCACATGCTTTTATGATATACGGTCGAAAATAACTGCTATGGAAGATAAGTATCAGATTAAATACAACCTCGTGCCGGATTTCAAGGCTGCATTGCATTATGGAAATGTAACTGCCGGTGAAATAGGAATAATAAAGCGGGATATCGCTTATTCTGGAGATGTCCTAAATACTACATCGCGTATTCTTTCGAAGTGTATTGAGTTTAAAGAGAAGCTTCTTATTTCGGGAAAACTTTTTTCATCACTCTAAAATTTGAACCAAAACTTTCGAGTCAGCAAAATAGGGAATGAGCCTCTGAGGGGCAAATCGGAGCCTATAAAATATATACTATTAATCCCCTTTCTTAGCCAAACAAACCTACATTCTGGCTGTTGAATACCTATGGCAAGTTTGACAACAATAACAGCTGAAGAAATAGCTGATTTGCCCAGGTTATACCGTAACAATTTGATCAACTCTCTCTCAGGATTCAAAAGTGCGAACCTTATCGGCACCATGGATAGCGAGGGACAGGCTAACTTGGCGGTTTTCAGTTCGGTCACCCATTTTGGTAGCGATCCGCCCCTCTTAGGTTTTGTAACAAGACCACATGTAGTACCCAGGCATACATATGAGAACCTTAAAGCAATGAGACACTTTACCGTAAATCACGTGCATAAAGACTTTACTCTGGCCGCACATCAAAGTTCTGCCAAATACGACAAGGACGTGGATGAATTTGAGATCTGCGGGTTGACCAAACATTTTGGAGATTTACATCCTGCACCGTACGTAGCGGAGGCGAAAGTAAAGATTGGGCTGAAATTTGAAGCTGAATACGCCATCAAGGAAAATGGTACTATCCTGGTACTTGGCAGAATTGTGGAGATACTCACCGAAAAAGCACTTATTAAAGAAGATGGGTTTGTTGATCTATATGAAGCGGGGACGGTTACTATCAATGGACTGGATGCTTACCTCTCTCCAAAAAGGATAGCGCGTTATTCGTATGCAAGGCCAAATCAGGGGATAAAAGAGATTTAATCCGTAGTGTGTAAAAAAATATGCGGTAGGCTGTGATTTTTTTGAATTAATGGACACTAATCTATTAGAGTGTCCAGAAATTCATGAAGCATAGAACCCCCCATTTTCTAGAAGTAATTGAAACTTACCAGGGTATAATAACCAGTTTATGCCACGCCTACTATTCTTCAGTTGAGGACAGAAAAGACGTTCGCCAGGAGATAATACTCCAGTTGTGGAAATCATTTGATACGTTCAAAGGCAAGTCGAAAATTAGTACCTGGATCTACCGAGTGAGCCTCAATACCATACTTTCCAGACGCAGGGAAGAAGAAAAGCGTCCTGATAAGGATCTTCTTACCTTGTCCCAGATAGGGGAGCGCGGGTATTTCTATGACGATAACGACCAATTTTTCAATTATCTGCTTAGTAAACTTAAAGATGAAGATAAGGCCATACTAATATTACAACTTGAGGGCTACGGGAATAATGAGATAGCTTCCATCGTGGGTATTACGATGAGTAATGTCAGTACCAGGCTTCACCGAATTAAATCTTCCTTACGGGAAAAACTAAAAATCAAGATCCATGCACATACAAAGGTTTAAGCCCAGCTGGCAGCGCTACAAGTCAGAGGCAGCGCTTGACAAGTTAAATACAGCTGATGTCCTTTCCATTATCAGTTGTAAAGAGGCTGTGTCAGTTAATCGATTTCATCGTCTGGTGAGCGGCCTGGCTATGTTCATTATTTTAATGATCTGTCTACAAGGTGGATAAATTACTGGCGAGCCTGACTTGGGATTTGAGACCGGAGGTGATTCCAGGTCTTTCCTATTTGCGATGGTATAGCCTGTTCTGGGCGCTTGGCATCTACCTGGGTTTTATGATTATGGCCAGGATATTTCGAAAAGAGGGTCTGGATTTAGGTATTTTGGATAAGCTGGTATTAACCGTAATGATCGGATTAGTAATTGGCGCCAGATTGGGCCATATTTTATTTTATGATCCGGTATACTACCTGAATAACCCTGTTGAAATACTTCCTATCAGGATTGATCCGCATTTTGAGTTTACTGGGCTGCAGGGCTTAGCGAGCCATGGGGGAGTAGTTGGGGCCTTAATTGGATTATGGGTTTTCAATCGAAAACACCAGTTGGGCTTTCTATGGGCTACTGACCGTTTGATTATTGCCGGAGCGCTGTTAGGTGGGTTTATCAGGCTAGGTAATTTCTTTAATTCTGAGATTATAGGACTACCTGCACAGATTCCATGGGCAGTGGTATTTTCCAGAATAGACTCGGTCCCTCGGCATCCCGCTCAACTTTACGAAGCAACCTTCTATTTCGTGGTTTTTCTTTTGCTCTACAGGATATGGAAGAGAAAAAAATTCAGCAAAACTGGGTTTCTTACCGGTCTGGGTTTAGCACTTATTTTTGGGCAACGATTTTTAATAGAATTCCTCAAAGAGGATCAGGTATCATTTGAAAGCAGTATGACTCTCAATATGGGTCAACTATTGAGCATTCCTGTAATGGTTTTTGGTTTATCAATGATGATCTTAAAAAGAAAGTCTTCAAAACCTTATCATCAAGCTTAAGCTTAAACGCCTTTCTTATCTCCCCACAGTTGAACATGTAGGCGGTCCGTGAAATTGAAACCGTAGGTTTTACAGATCTCAACCAGCCATAAGCGTTTTTGATTTAGAGTTTCCGCGTTGGTACCTTGTGGCATCAAGTAGATCTTTTCTGCGGGTATGTTGAAGTTTTTTTGTAGTTCAAAAACTTCGCTCAAATCCTCCTCAGAATCGATAACAAACTTGAAAATGCTTTTAGGATCACCTGAAAATGCGGTTAAAACTTTTGGCTTTATTCTGATACGTTCCGGGTTGTCGGAGTTTTTAAGCTTAGGCGAGACATTATACTGGTCTATTAGTTCGCGTAATGACTTGTTAGGTGAAAGCGTACTGTTGGTTTCTATCTCTATCCAATAGTCTCTGCTCTTCAGCTCTTGGCACAATTCGGTCAGTTCTTCTTGCTGTAAAAGTGGCTCGCCACCGGTAAGCACCACATTCTTACAAGGAAACGATGCTATTTGCTCTACGATAGCTTTAGTTGCTACTTCTTCAATCCATTCAGCCTTATCAAACTTTTCATAACCTGGTTTCTGATCATTCACATGTCTGAACCGCGTTCCTTTCCAATTCCAGGTGTAATCCGTATCACACCAGATGCAGTGTAAATTACAGAGCGTGGTGCGTACGAAAATACTTGGTTTTCCGAGGCTCTTGCCCTCGCCCTGAATCGTATAAAAAATCTCCGGTTTCCCTGCTAACCTGGCCAGTTTCATAATCACTGCAAATTAAATAAGGATACCGTCAGATAACTACAATCATCGCCTCGAATTTGTGTTACTTGCGGCTTATTATGAGTAAGGGTGTACTTTATATGTTGGGAGCTACGTTGCTTTTTGCCATTATGAATGTGCTGGTAAAAAGTATCTCAAATATTCCGGCGGTAGAAGTGGTATTCTTTCGTTCGGTGGTTTCCTTTATCATTAGCTTCGGTACCCTTAAAGCGGCAGGATTACAGGTATTTGGATACAGGAAAAATAGATGGTTACTTATTTTGAGAGGCGCCAGTGGAGCAATAGCGCTAGTTATGTATTTCTACTTGTTGCAGGTTATTCCATTGGCCACGGCAGTTGTGCTACAGTTTTTAACGCCTATTCTGACTTCATTATTCGGGATTGTGATCGCTAAGGAAAAAGTGCATCCTGTACAATGGATATTCTTCGCTTTGGCTTTTACCGGGGTGATTTTGGTACAAGGCTTTGATGCACGTGTAACTCTTTTTCACCTTGTTATTGGTATTTTAGCCGCTCTATTTGCAGGATTGGCCTACAACTTCATTCGCAAGATCGGCAAGAGCGAAAACTCGTTGGTGATCATTCTGTACTTCCCATTGATCACAGCTCCACTCACTGGCGGGTATACTCTATTTAACTGGGTTGAACCTCAGGGCTGGGAATGGTTCATTTTGTTGTTAATTGGCTTATTGACACAATTTGCCCAATATTTTATGACCAAATCATACCAGTCAGATGAGCTCTCCAAGGTGTCCAGCGTTAACTACACAGGCATCATTTATGGATTGGCATTCGGGTGGCTGTTTTTTGACGAACAATTTAATTTCCTCACCTATGCCGGTATGTCTTTGGTCCTGATCGGGGTTATTTTGAATGTTTGGTTTAAGAATTCACAGAAGAAGAGAACGGTTTAGATTTTATCTATTCTTTTCCCAAATGCCACCATATGAGAATATGAAGAATTAAGAATTGGGTAAATTCGCTACGGTTTGAGTCGCCTGACTACTGGTTGCTAAATTTATTTGTCCCATTATTTATGATGCATAAGTGGTCTGACGACTGTTACATTTTCTAAGAATAATCTGTAGAAACAAATGTCAGGACATAGTAAATGGTCAACCATAAAGCGAAAGAAGGGCGCTAACGATGCTAAGCGTGGAAAGATTTTTACGAAACTCATTCGTGAGATCACAATAGCGGCCAGAGAAGGAGGGGGCGATCCGGATGGTAATCCAAGGTTACGTCTTGCTGTTCAGAATGCTAAAGGTCAGAATCTACCAAAAGACAACATTGAGCGGGCAATCAACAAAGCATCGGGCTCTGAGGCCGCGAACTATGAGGAGTTAACCTATGAAGGGTATGCGCCACATGGAGTAGCAGTTTTTTTGGAGTGTGCTACCGATAACCAAAACCGAACGGTACAGTCAGTACGGTCGTTATTTTCCAAGTACGGAGGTAGCCTTGGGGTTAATGGCTCGGTGGATTATTTGTTCGAGCGTAAAGGTATCTTCCTTATCAAACAACTTGAAGAAATGGATGAGGATGACGTTACGCTGGAAATCATAGATGGAGGCGCTGAAGATGTGGCCTTCAATGAAGGGTATATCGAGGTAACCTGTGCTATAGATGATTTTGGGAATATGCAAAAGAAGCTCGATGAAATAGGTCTCGAGGCTGAATCTGCGGAACTTCAAAGATTGCCTACGACTACGGTGGACCTGGGAGATGAGGATTTTGCCGGCGTCATGAAGCTAATAGATGCTTTCGAAGAGGATGATGATGTACAAAAAGTCTATCATAATCTTGAAGCTACGGAGGAGCAACTGGCTTCACTCTAGGTTAGCTTTTTCAAAATAATAGTCACTTCCCGGTGATTCAGGATAGAGCCGCTGATCTGAACGTTTAAGGCGCATGGTGCGCTTGGAACCGGAAGCCGGGCTTTCATCTGAGATCAGGGTAAGTGAAATAGTATCGCTAAGCCATGTTCCGGTAAAAGATGAATTTGAAGCTGTGTATTCGAACGTTTGATTTTCAACTATCCTGAGTTCGGCCGAACCGTCATTGAGGAACCATCGACCGACTAAGAGATTCTCGGTATCGTATGACTGCATCTTAAGTGTTATTTTGATATGCTGATGACTGAATCTGCTGGTACCTTCCCAGTGCATCCATCCATCTGTGGCGAAGACATACCATTCGCTTGATCTTTCAGGGGTGAGCTGCTTACCATTTAAGTCCTTAGCGCCAGGCGAGTGGAGAAGCAACTTGTGCCCGCTAAATTTCCATTTACCAATGCCTTCGCTATCCCTACCTATGGAACGGAAGCTACCGTCTGCAAGCAGTTGAATCTGTTCCAGACCAAGGTACGAACTACTGGATACCTTTTGCCCGCGGGATTCAGTAGTCACTATTTCCCAGGCGCCTAAAACGTCCTCTTCGGTCAATCGGTCCTGACAACTTATAGTGACTAGAATATATAGTGAAGCAATAAAAAGCTTATGAAGAGCCTTCATACAATATCTATAATCTCAGATCATGGAAAAGTCACAAATGGGATTTAACCTTAAAGTCGTCTGACCACTTTGAGTGGTCTGACGACTAAGGTACTGAAGACAAAAAAGGCTGCCCATGGGCAGCCTTAAGTTTTAAGTATGTTTAACTATTAAAGTTTAGCGATCAAGTCAGCTACTCGGTTAGAGTATCCAGCCTCGTTGTCGTACCATGAAACTACTTTGGCCAATTTCCCATTCACGGAAGTGATGCCTGCATCAAAAATTGAAGAGTGAGGGTCTCCAATTATATCGGTAGAAACGATAGGATCTTCAGTGTATTTCAAAACACCTTTCATAGGTCCTTCAGCAGCAGCTTTCATAGCTGCATTTATCTCTTCAGCAGAAACCTCTTTGTTCAGAATGACCGTTAAGTCAGTCAATGAACCGGTAGGAGTAGGTACACGCACAGCGTTACCATCAAGTTTGCCTTTTAAGTCAGGTAGTACAAGACCTACTGCTTTAGCAGCGCCTGTAGTGGTAGGCACCATATTTAAAGCTGCCGCACGAGCTCTTCTCAAATCTCTATGAGGGGCGTCTTGAAGGTTTTGATCCGCGGTGTAAGCGTGAATGGTAGTGATATAACCTTTTTCAACACCAAAGCTGTCATGCAATACTTTAGCTACAGGTGCAAGGCAGTTAGTAGTACAAGATGCATTAGAAAGGATGGTCTCGCTTCCCGTTAGGATGTCATCGTTAACGCCAAGAACCACTGTAGGGATATCGCCTTTAGCGGGAGCCGAGATAACTACTTTCTTAGCGCCGGCCTGTAGGTGTTTTCCAGCGCCGGCTTCATCTACAAACCTACCTGTAGACTCGAGCACAACGTCTACACCGTGATCGGCCCAAGGCAGCTGTGCAGGATCACGCTCGGCAATGGCAGCTATTTTTTTTCCGTTTACAATAAGATTATCATCAGTAGCTTCAACTGTACCATTGAATCTGCCATGAATAGAGTCATATTTCAACAGGTGAGCTAGTGTAGCATTGTCTGTCAAATCATTGATGGCCACTACTTCCACATTGCTTTTTTCTAACAACACTTTGAAAGCTAATCGGCCTATACGTCCAAAACCGTTAATTGCAACTTTAGTCATTATACTTGGTTTAAGGTTACTGTTTGTTACGGCGGCAAAAGTACATTACGACTTTGCTAAAACCAATTAATGAAAAGGCTAAAAAACCACACTCTGGTCATTTTTCCTACTGATTTTAAGCAGTCTTTGAATAAGCGCAGATCTTCAATCCTTTTCTGTAATAAGCATGTCATCCCTGACGTAACGAAGCGGAGATCAGGGACCTCGAAGTATGAGGGCGTCTCATCCTATCCTATAAGCCTCTTCAACCCGATTATGAAAAAAGAGTAAAAAATTTCACCATAAGTTTTGCAAAATTGAAAGCTCCTAATAAATTTGCAATTCTTTAAAAACAAGGCCCGTTCGTCTAGGGGTTAGGACGCCAGGTTTTCATCCTGGTAACAGGGGTTCGATTCCCCTACGGGCTACAAAACCACTCAGAAATGAGTGGTTTTTTTGTTTCTGCGACTATTTGTATAATAGTATTGCTGGCGTAAGTTAAAAAACTGCTAAAATGGTTTGCGACGCGGTTAGCATATCCGGCTCACTTTTAATTTCTTTTTTCATTTACAGAGTTACAAACTCTCAGGTTAATTTTAGACACAGGTCACAGACTTGTGCTTGTTAGGTCTACTAAATGAGCTATGAACTAATTGAAATAAACAAGAATAAATTCAACACTCAACCCAATTTTGACAAATTTAAAATCTACCTGCAAATAGTAGATTAATTTAATTTTGATAGAGATATACAAGAGTTATTGACGGCGAGATAAAACATAAGCCTTTCCTAGGCTGATGGAGACTCTATCCATTCATATTTTATCTTTGCTCTGTTTAATAATTCTGGGAGATATTTTGGTGAGTAGTTTTCGTGAATAGGATAGGTGAATTGTTCATTTAGCTTTCGCAGAACAGATGTATTTTCTTTGGCGATACAGAAGGTTAATAAGGTTTCAAGTTCTGAGCCCTGCATTGACGCTGCCGCAATTTCTACGTATTGACCTAGCTTTTCTAACTTAGCTTCAGCTATAAACTTTAAAAGCAGAAAAACCCTTTTTAGATGTTGCTGGTAATCTGGAATTATAGTTAAAAGGATTTGTTTTGGATCATCCGGGCCTTTAATCCCGTATGAATCTGCATAAAGAATCTTATTGATCCTTAGTAAAGTGCCGTAGTGCATATCGTCCTTATGTTTGTCCTTAATATCATTTAATATATCAAGATTATTGTTCAATATATTAAAAAACGTAGTCTCGAACTGCTGTTGTTTGAGTGTTTTGGCTTGATCGTTTAAAGACTTGCGCTGTTTCTTCAGAACTTTACGAGTAAGTCTTAATTCTTCTTTTTGTAATTCTAACTCGTCCTTCTGCGTTCTTAGCGTGCTGTAGAAAAAGAATACACCGGCAAGTGTAAATATTGGAGTAATTACTCCACCAATGAAAGTACCAATTGTATTTGCAGGGTTATTGCCAAGTTTACCAACCTCATTTACATCCCATCCCCATTCAGAAAACCCAATCGTTAAATAACTTATATAAGCAACCATTCCAATGATCGCTAAAATGAATGCCACTGTCTCAAGAGGGGTGAGTTTCTTGTTGCTCTTTTCGTTTTTATTATACTTTTTAGCCATGAGCCAATTTAGCCAATAGTATTAATAAAGTATAAATTAAAACTATTTACAATGCGGATCAATGTTATGAGCTGTATCAATAGATTTGATCACTTATTTTAAGCTTCTTAAATAAGCTAGGAAAGAAGTTTAAATCCTCCATGGGCATAAGTTTCTAACCTGTGCTCCTACATTTTGATTAACAAATTCAAAATTATGACATTTATCAAATGCAAACCTATAAAACCGTAAGTGACTTCATCGCTGCTCACCCTGATCGGGAACCTGAGTTGACGCTGCTACGCGAGGCTATACTAGCGACGGGATTAAAAGAAGAAGTGAAGTGGGGTATCCCTACATACACTTTAAACAAAAAGAATGTCGTGGGTATGGGTACATTCAAAACCTACGTAGGACTATGGTTTCACCAAGGGGCATTTCTCAAAGACGAGAAGAAAAAACTGCTGAACGCCCAGGAGGGAAAAACAAAAGGCTTACGCCAATGGCACTTTGCTGACGAAGCTGAAATTAAGGCTGAACTTGATACCATTCGCGCGAACCTGGAGGATGAAAATAATCACCAGGACCATGGCTACGAACTTAAAGTT
>CALBPF010000093.1 GCA_937899105.1 uncultured Flammeovirgaceae bacterium
TCTTTGTAGCCAAAACCAATAAAAATAAGCAGTATAAGCAATACGGAACCTGCTATATACATCACTCTGGGTCCCATGATCGTACCTGCATCAGTAATCCAAAGGTCGATAGGTACGTAGGCGATCTCTCCGTAAAGCACGCAGTCTTGATCCAGGTCCACCTGTCCCGCATACGCAGATATTAGAATTACTCCTACGGCAAACAACCAGGTAAACGTTACGCCTATTGAAGCATCTGTTTGGAGCTGACCCTTTTTATGGAAGAATTCGATTAAAAAAGTTGTTGCCATGCCAATAATTCCGGCCCCAACCAGCATAGTTATCGAATCCCTTGAACCATGGAGTAAAAAAGCAATCACGATTCCCGGCAAAACAGCATGAGAAATTGCATCTCCTACCATGGCCATCTTGCGAAGTATAAGATAGCACCCCAGTAGCCCGCATGAAATGGCGACTAAAGAACCGGCTAGTATGATCTGAGCTGCGTGCATAGCGCTGAGAGCTTAGTGCTTTGAAATAAGGGCTTTTCTGAAATTTGTGATTTTTCTGCTTAGTACATCGAGCTTATCAGCTTGTTCGAGATAGAATGTTGAATCTATGTATTTCCTTCTATGGAAAATGGTCAAAATATTTACAACCTCAAAAATTGAACGCCTGGACATGTTTAGAAAATGAGCAAAGTCCTTGTTCGAAAATGACCCTGAGCCTTCAGAAATATTATTTGAAATACTCATAACAGCTCCTCGTAGCTGCTCTGCAAATTTGAATTTCTTTTTTTCTTCTGCGGCGTCAGCAACATCTGGTAAAGCATCAGTCAGCTCAATTGCTTCCTGCCATATTTGTAATTCTTGAAATCTGAATGTTGCCATGTATCTATTCTTCTGTTGTTTATGCATCAAACTCTTTGCTCTCAGCCCTAAGCTCTCAGCTATCTATAAGGTATTTCCGATTCATGCGGGTCTACAGTTGGGTAATCCAATAATTTTTCCAGTCTGGCCTCCAGCTCAGGTGTAAGAATATGCTCTATGGTGTCCGCGTCGTCATGTACATGATCAGGTGCAATTTTGAGATACTCCGTGAGGTATAGCTCCCATAACCTATGCAGCTTTACAATACGTTGTCCTTTTTCTTTTCCCTCCAGCGTCAGTTTCCAGAATCCATTATCGTTGTTGAGGAACCCCTCATTTTTTAATCGTCTTAAACCGCTTTCTAAATTTCCTTTATCGAATTTACGCTTGCTTAAGATACCGTCAACGGTTCTTGCTTCGTAGAAGTTTTTTTCCTCTTCACTCAGCTGATAGAGCGTTTTAAGGATGTTCTCATCATTAATATGCTTTTTAATTCTCGACTGATTTCTCATCCGATATATAATGCCCTTACCCGGCGCCATGAAAAAAGAGATAAAAGCAATGGTGGAGATCACCACCACTATCCAGGGCCCCGTGGGCATTGAAGGGGCGGCATATGAAATGTAAGCTCCGATAAGGCCACTTAGGGAACCAAAAATGGCTGCCAGAGCTATCATAACTTTAATTTTATCTGTCCAGAAGCGGGCTGCGGCTGCGGGTGTAATAAGCATGGCCGCCATCAAAACCACGCCCACGGCTTGAATGCCTATCACTACGGCCATTACTGTTAACGTGGTTAATACCAGTTCAATGCTACGTACGGGTAAACCTATTGTCTGTGCAAAAGCTTCGTCAAATGAGAGGAGAGAAAATTCTTTAAAAAGCAGCCATACCGATAGGAATAGTAATAAAGCGACTATCCCAAAAACGATTAAGTCTTGCCCTACAAGCGAAGCGGCCTTTCCAAATAGAAATGAGTCCAAACCGGTTTGCGTGGCAGCTCCTGACTTTTGAATGACGGTAAGAATAAGAATACCTATGCCAAAGAAGACGGACAGAATAAGGCCAATGGCTGTATCTTCCTTGATTTTAGACCTGCCGGAGATAGCATCTATTATGAACAACGATAACCAACCCGTAATGAAAGCCCCAATAATTAATACAAAAGGGTTTTTTTCTCCCGTGAGTAAGAAGGATAGACATACGCCAGGTAGCACAGCATGTGCTACAGCATCCCCAACAAGGGCTTTTTTCTTTAAGAAAGTGAAACAACCTACAATGGAGGAACTGGAAGTCAATAAAATTGAACCTAATACGACATAGCGCACATTTGGATCAGAGAATGAAAAGAAGTCCAGGAATGTATCCATACTAAATTCTTTTAGCAGGTTTAGCCTCTCTGTTTGGAAAGCGTTTTCTTTTCATAAGGTTACCTACATCACTTAATAGGGTAAGCTTACCACCATAGGTCTCTTGCAGTAATTCCTGGTTAAAGACCTCTTCTGTCGGTCCGTAAGCTACTAAACGCATATTCAGCAGGATCACCCAATCGAAATACTCACTTATGGATTGCAGATCATGATGAACAACTACAACGGTATTACCTCTCTCGGTCATTTCACTTAGAATGCTAATAATGGTCTTTTCTGTAGCTGCATCCACCCCGGCAAAGGGTTCATCCATGAAATATAGATCCGCTTGTTGAGCCAAAGCTCTGGCCAGAAATACGCGCTGTTGTTGACCTCCGGAAAGCTGAGAAATCTGACGTTCCATATAAGCTTCCATGCCTACTTTACGAAGGCAATCCATAGCTACTTCTTTATCCGCCTTTCTGGGTCTCTTAAACAGGCCAAGTTTGCCATATCTACCCATTAAAACCACATCAAGTACTGAAGCAGGAAAATCCCAATCTACAGACTCACGTTGCGGAATGTAACTTACCTTGGCTCTTACATCATCCAGATTATGATCAAAGAGCCGCACGTACCCGCTGCTATTAGGTACCAAACCCATTACTGATTTTATCAGAGTAGATTTACCAGCGCCATTTGGCCCAATGATGCCTATAAGCTTCCCTTGAGGAAGAGATAGATCAACATCCCACAGTACGGGTTTACGGTCGTAAGAAACCGTTAAATCATGAATTTCTAATACAATATCGTTTTTAGTCGCGTCTGTCATCTTAGTGCATTAACAATTGTATTCACATTTGAGCGTACCATGCCTGTATAGTTGCTTTCCGGAGTTCCTTCCGCTCCCATGGCGTCTGAGAATAGATTTCCACCAATAGTCACATTAAACCCCTTTTGCCGACAGCCTTCCACTACAGCATTAATGGCTTTTTCTGAAACTGAAGTTTCTACAAAAACTGCCTTAATCTGCTTTTCAACTATATAATCAACCAAATTTGCAACATCTCTTAAGCCATACTCTGAAAGGGTGGAAATGCCCTGAAGACCTCTTACTTCCAAGCCATAGGCCGTTCCGAAATAACCAAACGCGTCGTGGGCAGTAATCAAAACCCGGCCTTCTTCTGAAATTTCAGTAATCCTTTCAGCTACCCATTGGTCCAGGGTATCTAATCTGCTTTTATAACTTTTGAAATTAGAATCAAAATAGACACTTGCATCAGGGTGATTTTTACCAAGCTCACTGCTCAGATGCTGAACAGCTATTTGCCACAACTTAACGTCGAACCAAATGTGGGGATCATAACTATTGTTAAATTCAGGAGCCGTCTTTAAAAGGGAAGGATCAACACCATCTGCAACTGCAATCACGGATTTAACGCGCGATAGTTTTTTCAGCACCTCGCCCATTTTACCTTCGAGATGTAGCCCGTTATAAACGATGATATCTGCATTGGTTAATTTTTCAAGATCTCCTTGAGTGGCCTTGTATAAATGAGGGTCTACGCCAGGACCCATTAAGGCTATCACTTCAGCGGAATCACCAACAATGTTCTTAGTAGCATCTGCGATCATGCCGGTGGTAGTAACAATTGTCAGTGGAGTGTTGCTTTCGTTTTTCCTATCCACTGAGCAACTAAATACAAGTATAAGGAGTGAAAATATTATTCGGTTAACCATATGTTTTCTGACACTTGTTTTGAAATGAAATTGGTCTTTCTGCCATCGATTTGGATCTCCATAGAACCATCAAATTCTACCTTATCAATCACCTTAATTTTTGCCCCTATATAGATGCCTATTTTATCTAAATATTGAAGGAAAGCCGGACTGTCATCTTGCACAGTTACCACTATCCCGGATTGTTCAATTTGAAGTTCGAAAAGTGGTGTCTTAGGCTTCTCTTTGTACTCCCCGTTTTCATCGGGAATCGGGTCGCCATGCGGATCAAATTTTGGGTGTCCAAGGAGCTCGTCCAAGCGCTTAATTAATAGGGGAGATTTGATATGTTCAAGTTGCTCAGCTACCTCATGAACTTCATCCCAATTGAACTTTAATTTTGCCACTAAAAAAGTCTCCCAAAGTCTGTGCTTTCTGATTACCTGAAGGGCGGCAATTTTACCTGCTTCTGAAACGTAAACGCCTTTGTATTTTTGATAGGAGAGGACCCCTTTTGAAGAGAGTCGTTTAATCATATCCGTTACCGATGCCGCCTTGGTATTAAGCTCATCAGCGATGGCGTTAGTGGAAACACTCTGTCCGGACTGTTCCGCGAGGTGATAAATTGCTTTTAAATAATTTTCTTCGGCAAAGCTTAACATTCACTTTAATTTCAAGCAAATATATAATTTTTAGTCTAATCTAAAATTTTTTTTTACTAATATTTAAAAATAGATAAAATCATCGATTGAGAGGTATTAAAGCATTTTTAGCCAGTAAACAATCGAGGCATTCTAGGACTGCGGCACCTATTATTTGAATTTTGAAAGAGGAAATGCGCGGCAAATTACCTGCTCGTAAACAGATATTTATGCTAATTACTTCAAGTGTTAAAGAATTTGAATTATTTTAAGCATCTGATTATAAGTAATTTATGGTTATATTTTTTCTATTGAAGTCAGTAGTTTTTTAGCTTCAGATGCCCATTCAACCTCCGGTCCTGGCAGAGTAGTATAAAAATCATGTGTTTGAATTTGCTCCCAGAGATCCGCATGATCCACACTTTTAAAATCAATGTTAAGACTTGCATTATAGGTTGCACAAATCTTTTCCCAGAGAATGTTGTGCTGAAGAATTATAGGAAGTTGAAGTGAGAGGTACTCATAAATTTTCGTAGGTATAGCGCCATCGGTACTTTTATTTTTGGGATAGCCAATTAGACCTAAATCGGCCTCGGAAATAGCGTCAATTATTTGAGAATGGTTAACCAAATTACCCCCGCCGATCAGCGAAATCCACGGGTATTGATAAGCGTATTTTAGGATCCTGTTGGCAGTACTTTTTTGAGCGGCACGACCTACAATTTTTAGGCTTATCTTTGGGTTAATTTCATTTAAAGAAATTGCAAGTTGGATAGCCTCAAAAACACCCGTGGTTTCAGCTAATGTTCCCGTGAAAAGTAACTTATTAAATTCCCTGGATCGAGCGCTCTTAGTATCATAAATATTATGAAATTTATTCTGAATTACTGAGCTCTTTTTAAGGGTAAATGTGAACTCCTTTTCATAATTTTTTTCAGCCACAAAATAGTGATTAATAAAAGGCCGGCTCAGGTATTCAATTCCTCTTACGTAAGCTGCTAAGACTGGCCTGAAAAACTTGGAAAAGCCTGGTCCATACTTTATATTTCTAAAATAGTTTTCGCGAACGTCATAACAAATTTTGGCGCCAAAAATTAGTTTGTATAAGATACTTGCCAGTATAAGTTCATGGGTGTTGAAAATAATAAGATCAGGCGCCAGTTTTATGTAATACCTTAGGCAGATCAAAGGGGCAAATACTCTTCTTATACTGAGCCTGTTAAAGTTAAATGCGGGGTAGAGGTTGATCCCGGGCACGACATGATTAATATTTTTTGATTGAAAGCCTATGATATTAACCTCATATTTCTTTGTTTGGCTCAAAGAATAACCAATCTTCTCGTACGTACGAGAATCATCTACTGGCTTCAGGATTGAAGCAAGTATGATTTTGGTTTTACTCATGGGTAATGATAAATAATTTAACTGATTAAATGGATTTAAGGGAAATAGTAGAAGGCGCCTGGGAAGATAGAACACTTTTAAAAGAAAAGGAGGTTCAAATTGCAATAAAGACTACCGTGGATGACCTAGATAAGGGTAAGGTCAGGGTGGCAGAACCTTCCGAAGATGGCTGGGTGGTAAATGAATGGATAAAAAAAGCCGTGATTCTTTACTTTCCATTAATGAAGATGAGGACCATTGAGGTAGGACCTTTCGAGTTTCACGATAAGATTGGTTTAAAGCAGAACTATGAAAGATTGGGGGTACGGGTGGTACCGCACGCTATTGCCAGATACGGGGCTTTTGTGAATAAGGGAGTTGTTATGATGCCATCTTATGTAAATATTGGCGCTTATGTGGATTCGGGTACTATGGTAGATACCTGGGCCACTGTGGGAAGTTGTGCACAAATAGGAAAGGATGTCCACCTAAGCGGTGGTGTAGGGATAGGAGGTGTACTAGAGCCTGTGCAAGCGGCGCCAGTTATAATAGAGGACGGAGCATTTGTTGGATCTAGGTGTATTGTAGTTGAAGGGGTGAGGGTAGGTAAGGAGGCAGTATTGGGCGCCAATGTTGTACTTACTGGTAGCTCGAAAATTATCGATGTCACCGAAAACGAACCAAAAGAACTTAAGGGCTACGTACCTGAACGTTCTGTAGTTATTCCGGGTTCATATACCAAAAAGTTTAAGGCAGGAGATTTTCAGGTGCCTTGTGCGCTGATCATTGGTAAGCGTAAGGAAAGTACCGATAAAAAAACCTCATTGAACGATGCGTTACGTGAAAATGATGTAGCTGTCTAAATTGGCACTTACTTTGATGCTGTCACTGGTATTAAGGATTAAATTGACTTGATTATGAATCGATTTATCAAGTATGTCTTGCTTCTTTTCATCATCACCGCTTTTACAGGTACAGGTAATGAGGAACCTACGTACACACCCATTAAATACAATTCCTTTGCACGTGGTGAAAAACTCGAATACAAAGTAAACTTCGGCATCTTCACTATTGGCGAGGCTCAAATGATCATTGATGATAAGTTCTATAGAATTAATAGTCGTGAGTGCTACAAGGTGGATATTTTCGGTAAAACGAAAGGAATGGTCGACTGGGTTGCTAATGTAGATGACCATTGGGGCGCATATGTAGACTCATCAGCTTTGGTGCCCCATATTTCTTACAGAAAAATACGCGAGGGCAAGTATAAGAAAGATGAGGTGGTTCGTTTTGATCACAGAGTAAATCTGATTGAAGCCAAAGTAAAAAACAAAAAAACAGGAGAGTTTAAAGAACCAAAAGTATACGTTGCGCCAAAAGGTATTCGAGATATGTTAGCAGGTTATCTATATCTGCGCACAATTGATTTTAACACCATGCAGAAGGGCGACGTATTTACTATGTCCGGTTTCTTTGAAGATGAGTTTTATGAACTTGATATTAGATATAGGGGAAGAGAGAAAATAAAAACTAAAGCTGGAAAATTTATGGCGATTAAATTAGAGCCCTTAATGCCGGAGAATAAGCTTTTTGACGGAGAAGATTCAATTTTAGCCTGGATTTCAGATGATGAGAACAAGATTCCGCTGAAGGTACAGGCTAAGATGTTTATTGGAAATACCGGGGTGGAGTTAAAAAAATATTCAAACGTAAAGAATCCACTCAGTCGTTTAAATTAAGTCTTTAGTTGGCGCTAAACTTTATAAAAACGTATGATAAAAGTTCTACAGGTTTCCATATTACTTCTGGGTATCCATGCTGCTAAGAGTGAAACCGTGTACTTCACGGCAAGAGATGGATTAAAAGTGGCAGCTGAACTCTATATGTCCCACCCTAAAACCGCTCCGTTCATAGTGCTTTTTCATCAGGCAAATTGGAGCAGAGGAGAATATCAAGAGATTGCTCCGGAATTAAACAAATTAGGCTTTAATTGTCTGGCCGTAGATCTTCGCTCGGGAGGAGCAGTAAACGGAGTCAAAAATATCACTAAACAAAATGCATTGAAGGAAATGAAGGAGACTCAATATGTCAACGCTATTCCTGATATGCAAGCAGCCATTAAGTTTGCTGCGAAAAACTATGCCAATAGTAAACTACTTATTTGGGGAAGCTCTTACTCTTCAGCGTTATCGCTAAAATTAGCTGGAGATCTTGGTGATGAAATTTCTGCTGTACTCGCATTCTCTCCTGGAGAATACTTTGTATCTCAAGGGAAAGCCCGCGATTTTATAACTTCTAGCGCCGGTAAAATAAGTCAACCTGTTTTTGTGACTTCTGCGCGAGATGAGAAGAATACATGGTGGGGTATATACGTGGCGATCCCATCCGATAAGAAGAAATATTTTTTACCGGTTACTTCAGGAAACCACGGTTCGAGGGCCCTTTGGTCTAAATTTTCCGATTCAAAAGACTATTGGACTGCCGTCAAGTCCTTTTTAGAATCGCTTTGATAATTATTTACATATCTTTGCATGAAGAGTGGCAGAATTAGATCTGAGCACTTTTTTTATTAAGTAATATCTATGCGCCATTTTTTAATCCTCACTGTTTTGATTATTGTTCTTGGTTGTAAGAATGAGAATTCAGAATTAGGAGATAAACTTTTCAGTAAAGGGGAATATGAAAAAGCAGTTGAAGCCTATACGGAATATCTTCGTATGCAACCCCGAGATATAAAAACGATTTATAATCGTGGTAGGGCTTTTGAAGAGCTTGAAGAGTATGATAAAGCTTTAGAGGATTTCCGCAGAGTGATCAAGGAAGATCCACTTAATGTTAATGCCCATTTAAGCATTGCGAGTGATTTTTACTATCGTTTAAAAGATTATGAAAATACTATCTTCTTTACTGAAAAGGCAATTAAGTTGGAGCAAGACAACGTTTTAGCTCACACGCTTAAAGGTAAAGGTCATCAAAAACTTGGTCAACTGAATGAAGCGATGTCAGCTTATAATGACGCTATAAGTGTAGATAAGGAATATTCTGATGCTTATCTAAGCCGGGGCTCTTTAAGAATATATCTAAAGCAAAACTCAAGGGCGTGCAGTGATTTTAAGTTGGCTGCATCTTTAGGCACCACTCAGGCAGAAGTGCTTGTGAAAAGATACTGTAAATAAGATACTCTTTCAAATAGATTTGGTTATATATCGAGCTTCGATGTCAACAGTTCATTGGCTTTTTTGAGGCTTTTAATCTCCCCTATCTGCTCAGAAATATCTACAACAAATTTTTGAACTGTACTTGGTTTGCCATTTTCATTTTGAATAATAGAATAGGCGCCGAATAAATGCACAGGTTTACCAATTTTGTCATAATGCAAGTACTGACCTTGCTTTGAGTTGCCGTTGGCCAAATCAGCCCAGAATTGCTTGTAATCATCAGATGTAGCATACTCAGGATCAACAAAAATTCTGTGGTGGTTTCCAATCAGTTCTTCTTTCTCGTACTTCATTAGGTCACAAAATGTATTGTTAGCATTAGTTATAATGCCTTTTACATCAAATTCTATCGATCCGATACCACTCATATTAATGGCTTGAATCCTATTTTCAGTTTCCTTTGACTTTCTCTCCATCTCTTCCTGTGTCGAAGACAACTCCTCCATATTTTGGCGCATTTCTTCCTCTTGCGCCCTCATCTCCTCTGCTTGCTGTCGAGATTGCTCATACAATATTTTTGTTCTGGTATTGACTTTAGCAGAAATAATACTGGCTGCCATATTTTCGCAAACCTTTGTTAAAAAGTCCAATTCATACTGCTTAAATTCTCTAAAAGAAGCCAATTCTAATACGCCTTCTATGATCTGATCATTTTTTATGGGTAAAATAACAAGGTGTGTCGGTGTAGCTTCACCAAGCCCGGAGGTGATGGTAACGTAGTCTTCGGGAATTTCTTTTATGTAAATCATATCCTTTTCCATAAAGGACTGCCCTATGAGACCTTTACCAATTTCTATGCGCTTCTCCATAAATTTTTTACGATCGTAAGCATAACATCCTTTCAGTTCAAGCCATTTATCGTCACCTTCCTCCATAAGTATAAAGGTGCCGCCTTGGTTGATCTTTAGGTACTTGACTAAATAAGAAACGACCTGATAGCTAAGGTCCTCTAATTTTTCACTATTACTTCTGATAATTTCACTGACCTCTGCTATTCCTACATTATTAAATTTCTCCTGGTTTTCACGATTGGAGCTGCTTTTGAGATTATCACGCATTTCCTCCAAAGCGGCTCCAAGTTCATCACCCTCGATCTTGTGATATTCAGTATCAAATTTTCCATTGGCGATGTCATTTGCAAAGTCGATATTCAGTGCACTGCTCTCTTGTCGTTTTTGAAGCTCAATGATATTTTCAGCATTTTCTATTGTATTCTGCTCCAAATTGTGAGCATATATAGAAGCCAATGCTACGCCAAGAGCGTAGAGCCCGGCATGGAATAAGAAAGTTTGAAAATCCATGTAGTCTAATTGAGTAAAATAGATTTGCTGGTAGGACTCATTTTCGTTTGCATACCCTAGATATTGGATATAGGCAAAGGCAGAGTGGTGAATAACGACAAACAAGAGTTGTGGTATAAAGGCATATTTATTCTGATAAGTGATAAGGGCAATAATGGCTATAAAAGCCGTGAAGTGCATCTCAAATAACCCGTGCATCTGATAAATGAATTGGGCCATAAAAATACCTGCCACGAGACTGGCTATATATTGATTCAACCTACTATTTTTAAAGGCATACTTCGAGCTGAAGTAAAGCGCCAGGTTCAAAACCCCTACACCTATACCCACCAAAAATGTGTCATAAAAAAATGACAGTCCTATGCCAAGAACGAAATATCCTATGAGTAATGTCTCCACTACTACGTCAGACTTACGATATATTTCGGCAAAAAATGGTCTTAATTGTTCTTTGGAGATGGCCATATTAAAGATTAAATAAATTTAGGAATGTATTTTCTTTTTTGTTGTTTGAGGGCAATTCACAGCCATAAGCTATTTCGGCAACTGCAGGAAATTCGGGTAACTTTTTGCCGTTTACTAGAGCCTGCAATGCCTGCTCGGCAAATTTCGTATTCTTGGATAGGCAAAACCGAGCTTTATTGTAGTTGCCCTTGTAATATACGCTGTGATTTTTAATAATCACTGCCTGTGGTGTGCTGTAGACGCCTAGCGCTTCGGCAATCTCTCCATTGGTGTCATGAATTACAGGAATACCCAGATCATATTTTTTGACGAACTCAGATACTGCCGTTCTGTTTGACTCGGACGCCTGAAGAACAGCCACGAAATCAACTTTATTCGAATGCTTCTTCACCAAGGATTGGAATTCCTTTATGTTAAAACGAGAACATGGACATTCGTAATTATAGAAGTGAAGATAGAGGTTAGATTTAGAGTTGTTCACTATAGGTAGAGTGATCGTATCGCCTTTGGACACTTTATTCAAAGTTTCAGGAATAGGTGTGGGTTGAGCAAACTTATATTCTTGTTCCCAAAATATCTTTCCAATACCGAATAAACTCAATATTGTGAAAAGTATAAATAAGGTAATTTTTATCTTCATTTAAGCCATGTGCTGAAAAAATTCAAATAAAAAATCAAAATAACGTTAAAATATAAAAATTTTAACGGATCTCTTCAACATGTGTTCAAAACGCGTAATAAAAAGTTTTTCTTGTATGAAGAAAAGAGTTTGCAATACTGCCAACTGATATATACGTATATATCTTTAATAGTATTTTTTTGTTAATTTTCAGATTATCTTAATTTGTTTTATTTCTCTTTTATACGCTTTTCCAAAGCTTCTATCCGACTCTCAAGCTGAAGCACCTTGTTTTCTATGAGTTTAGGAGGGTTTAGATAAGTTGAATAAACTCCTTTTACAATCCAAAGTTCATATAGTTCATTCTTTTCAATAATTGTGTCAGTATAATTAGGATCATCGCTGGCTAAAGTGTAATTGTTGCTCTGCTCCGACCTTAACCTTCTTACATCTATTCCTCTTTTATGCACAATGATATAAATATGTCCTACTTTAGACCCCTTGCTATTATCCATTAGCTCACTTAATAAAATATCTCCATGGTGCAGCCCGTTTTGGTTGTATTCCATTTCACTTCCGTTTAATTCAAATGCTCGTGTTGTCCCTTTGAAATTTACTGGGAGTCCGATTTTTGGCAGGTTAGATAAAAAGTCTTTATTACCATAGTTTACAATATACTCTAATTGATTTTTAATGGTAACAAGGCCTATACCGGGTGCAGGGCTTTTTTGTTTGACCTGGTCAAAACTGTGGGCCTCATTTAGTTTTTGTCGAAATGCGTCCAGGTGGAATAAATCGTTTACTGTTATTTCTTTATTCAGCAGTAAATCAATTGAAAGGCTAAAGTAATTGGCAATTTGAATGATAGTGTCAATTTTAGGTTCGGCTCTTCCTTCTTCATATGCGCCTACGCTTCCTCTTGTCAGATTAAAAATCTCCGCAAATTGGGTTTGATTAAGCTTTTTGGCTGACCTAATCTTCCTAATGTTTTGACCTATCTGTGACATATTTTAAAAGATTTTTGCTAAAAATATTTGCAATACCAAAACTTTTGGTATTCTTATTCCGTTAGCAAAGGTAATTATTTTCTTATACATCAAGATTTAACTTAATAAATCGTGTAAGAAAGTAGCATGAGATGTTAAATATGATTCACTAAATTTTAAATTTGAAAAGCAACAAAATGAAGTCTAACCAAATGAAATTCAACTATGAATGATTATTTCCTAAGAGTTAAGGAATGCTTATTGGAGCTAGGTTACAATACAACCTACGAAAATGAGGAAGATGGCGTAATTGTCATCGAAAATGAAGCCAATGGTTTTAGCAATCTGGTTTTGGGGATAGCGGATCCCATTGTTATCATTGAACAATTCCTGTTTCCTATCAAGAATCCGACACTGGAGACCTATAAACAGCTGCTTCAGAAAAACAGGGACATTGTGCATGGCGCTTTTGTATTAGATGAAACCGGCTCCAAGGTAATTTTTAGAAACACTTTAGAGTTAGAGAACTTAGATCTCAATGAGCTAGAAGCCACCTTGAATTCACTAGCCCTCTTATTGGGCGAGTATTCAGAACAATTAATAAAATTTTCAGAATAAAATAAATAGACAGAGTTATGAGTATGTTTAAGAGACTTTTTAAGATTGGTCAGTCAGAAGCGCACGCCGCTATCGACAAATTGGAAGACCCAATTAAATTGACAGAGCAGGGGATCAGAGATTTGAAGAAAGATCTTGATAAAAGCCTACAGGCGCTAGCAGAGGTAAAAGCCATGGCTATCCGTTCAAAAAATGACGTAAATACCTATAAAAGCAAAGCCAAGGATTACGAAAATAAAGCGATGATGCTTCTGAAGCGAGCTCAGAATGGTGATTTAGATGCCTCCGAGGCTGACAGATTAGCGAGTGAAGCTCTTGTAAAAAAAGAGGAGGCAGCTGGTCAGGCGGCCCGATCTCAAGAAGAGCAAGACAGGTTTGAGAAAAATGTTTCTCAGCTTGACGTGAATGTAAAGAAAATCAGGTCGAATATTAGTACTTACGAAAACGAGTTAAAAACGCTAAAAGCCCGTGTAAAGGTGAGTACAGCTACTAAAAAGCTTAATAAGCAAATGGCGCAAATCGATTCTGGCAGCACAGTCAGCATGTTGGAAAGAATGAAAGATAAAGTGGCCGAGGAAGAAGCGCTGGCCGAGTCTTATGGTGATATTGCCAATGAAAGCCGCAGCGTAGATGAAGAGATTGATAAGGCTTTAGAGGGTGGTACATCTGAGGCAAAAGCTTCAGACGATTTAGCTGCACTTAAAGCCAAGTTAGGCATGGACAAAGATAAGGGGGAATAACCCTCCTTATCTTTCCGTCACTATCAGTCATGGTACCGCTTTAATCTACCCAAATGCAAGAGTTCCTAGATCTATCTTTTTCCGGAGTCAATATCATACCTACAGTCTTGCTGTTCTTTGTTTTGATTTATTGGATTATTGTAATCCTTGGAGTTATAGATGTGGATACACTTGATATTGACATTGAGACTGAGGTAGAACTTGATATGGATGGAGATTTAGAAGTGGATGGAGAGGGCCTCTCAAGCGTTTTGTCTTTCTTCAATATTGGACACATGCCACTTATGATCTTCTTGAGCTTCTTGGCTTTTCCTATGTGGGTTTTATCCTTATGGAGTATAAATTTTATTGGTGTTGAAAATATTCTGATCAATTCGGGGTTGTTGTTAGCCAGTTTTGTTGCAAGCCTTTTTATAGCAAAGTTTCTAACTACACCTATTGCCAAATTCTATATGAAGCTTAGACTTCAGGATGAAGCAATCAACCCAATAGGAAAGCAGTGTAAAGTCTTACTTACCGTAAAGAGTGATAGCTACGGACAGGCAGAAATTAAAGCAAACGGAACTTCCATTCTAATAAGCGCCATTACAAGGGATGGCATAGAAATTAAAAAAGGGGAGTCAGCCTTGGTAATTGATTACATAAAAGACGGCAATCATTATTTGATTGAGCCCGATAACTAAACATTAACATTATTTAAGAATTCATGGAAGGTAACATAGTTTTAATAGCTGGCATTATTTTCGGAGTAATCCTATTTATCGGAATTATCTCATCACTTATCAAAATGTATCGCAAGGCCGTTCAAGGGGAAGCGCTTGTTCGAACGGGGATGGGCGGTACTAAAGTCTCGTTTAGTGGAATGTTTGTGGTACCGGTTCTACATAAACTCGAAATTATGGATATTACGCTGAAGACCATAATGATATCGAGAACAGCGAATGAAGGCTTGGTATGTAAGGATAATATGCGGGCTGATATAAAAGTTACCTTTTTCGTAAGAGTCAACCAGACACATGAAGATGTAAAGCAAGTGGCACAGTCGATAGGTTCTATGCGTGCATCAAACCAAGAGTCGCTAGAACTGCTTTTTGACGCTAAGTTTTCCGAAGCTCTTAAAACAGTGGGTAAGCAGTTTGATTTTGTGGAGCTTTATAATAGCAGGGATGATTTTAAAAGAGAGATCCTGAATATTATTGGTACTGACTTGAACGGTTATGTTCTTGATGATTGTGCAATCGACTACCTTGAGCAAACACCTATTGAATCTATGAATGAAAACAATATCCTGGATGCCGAGGGTATTAAGAAAATTATTGACCTAACCTCTGAGCAGAAGATACAAGCTAATCATATTGAGAGAGAAAAGGAAAAAACCATTAAAAAGCAGGATGTTGAAGCCAGGGAAACGGTGCTGGCTTTAGAACGTCAATTGGCCGAAGCTGAAGCCAAACAGAAACGGGAGATAGAGTCGGTTCAGGCGCGTGAGGAAGCTGAAACTGCCAAGATAAAAGAAGAAGAACGACTGAAAGGAGAACGAGCTAGAATTACCACTGAAGAGGAGCTTGGAGTGGCTGAAGAGAACAAGCTTAGAGAGGTAGTTGTAGCCCAAAAGAATAAGGAGAAGGCAGAGGCGGTTGAGAATGAAAGAGTGCAACAAGCCCAGTTACTTGAAGCCACTGAAAAAGAGCGAATAGTTGAGTTAAAACGTATTGAGAAAGAAAAGGCCATTGAGATTGAAAGGAAGGATATCCAAGACGTGATCCGCGAACGCGTAGCGATTGAAAAAACAGTGGTTGAAGAGCAGGAACGCATGGCAGATATTAAGGCATTTGCCGGAGCAGACAGGACCAAAAAGGTAGCTGTCACTTTAGCTGAAAAAGAAGCAGAAGAAGCGCTAGTCAAAGAAATTAAAAGCGCTGAGGCCAAGAAACAGGCTGCTGAGCACTTAGCCAAGCAGATAATGATTGATGCCCAAGCCCAGGAGTCTTCGTCCACGCATAAAGCAGAGGCTAAAAAGACCCTTGCGGAGGCTCAAGCTGCCGAGGCTGCGGCTTTGGGAATGGCAGAAGCCCAGGTTATGGAAGCGAAAGCCGCGGCTCGTGAGAAACAAGGAGATGCCGAAGCCTCCGTTATTGAGGCACAAGTAGAGGCAGAGGCCAAAGGAATTAGACTGAAAGGTCTGGCTCAAGCTGAAGCCGAGGAAAAAACAGGATTGGCAGAAGCTAAAGTGATGGCTGAGAAATTTGACGCTGATGCTATTGGCATCAAGAAGAAAGCTGAGGCCATGAAGGTACTTGATGGTGTGAGTAAGGACCATGAGGAATTCAAGCTTAAACTACAGAAGGACAAGGAAATAGAGCTGGCACAAATCAATATTCAAACTGAAATAGCCAAAGCCCAGGCTGAAGTGATTTCGGAAGCCTTAAAAGCGGCTAACATTGAAATAGTCGGTGGTGAAACTATGTTCTTTGATAAGATTGTGGGCGCTATTACCAGTGGTAAATCTGCGGACAGACTAGTAGATAATAGCGAAGTAATTGGCCAGATAAAAGATACGTTCTTCACAACGGATACCGGCTCAAATTTCAAAGAAAAAATACGTGAGTTCGTAGATCAGTTTGGTGTATCCAGCGATGAATTGAGAAACCTAAGTATTTCGGCTTTGCTTATAAAATTGACTGGCCTGGCAAAAGATGAAGATTCTAAAGGTGTATTGGGGCAGTTGAAAAACCTGACGGAATCGCTAGGTATTTCCAATAACAGCGCCAGTAGCTTAGGTATTTAAGTGAGTTGTATAACCGGGGAGTTGTTCTATGTAGAGCGACTCTTCGACACCAATTCCGGTGTTCTTCAGTACGTTCAAATTTCTTTTTTATCTATTGAATTCTTAGAATGAGCGAGAATACAACATCTACATCCATATCAGAAAACCAAGTGCAAAACCAACTTGAAGAAGGAACCTATGAGATTCTTCAAAGTAGGCTACGAAAGCAAGGGGATCAGCTTCAGCAGTTACTTACCAAGCTAAATACAGAAAGAAAGGAGGTTTTTGGCTCCATCGAGACTAAACTGATGACCACTGAACGTGTCAATACAGTAAATAACTGTATTCCATGTGACATGGTACCAGTAGGTAATTATTTCCTTTTTGGCTATAACGTTCATATTGGCTTAAAGAATGAAACAAACCTGTCAGATGTATTTAGTTTATTCACCTACGGTGACCATTCTTTTCACGAAGAAGAACTGAAGTTAATTCAGGATAAGAGTTTCATGGACGATTTTCAAAAACTTTATAAGTA
>CALBPF010000094.1 GCA_937899105.1 uncultured Flammeovirgaceae bacterium
AAATTCTTTAAGAAAATTGCCTTCAAAAAAGGCAGGCAAACAGCCATCAATGCCATAGGAAGTCCAGTTTGGATTTAAGATAGTTGGTCAACTGAAAAGCTCGATTCCCAATAGGTTTCTTCCAATAATGGAACTGAATCTGAATCACTAAAAGCTGGCAATAAACTGTATAAGGCATGTGCTCAGGTACTTTCTATCAAAAACATCTGAACTTCACCGTTTCATCAGCCGCCGAGAAAGTTTTATACTATTTGGAAACTTCATCTTGTGGAATTTTTCCATTTCATAACGCAGCGCTTTATACAAACTTTGGAAGCACCGGAAGATAAGCTACTTTTATTACAATTAATTTAGCTCGGAGGTCTCAGCGCTATATCTGGGCGTCGCCATTCATTGCGATAAACAACCAAATACCAATTAAACCTACATTTATGACAAACAAAAGCAAAAGAACTTTATTCCTTATGTCTGGGATTTTAACAGGAATAGTATTTATTAGCTCAATCGTAGATTCCGAACCTGGCTCATTATTTGGAAGTATTTGGCTTTTTAGATTAGGGTGGCTAATTATGACTGTTTCGTCATTTGCCAGTTATTACAACATAGTGAAGTCTGAAAAAAAATCTAATTGAACTCTCTATTCTCACTCAAATGTGGAATATAATCAAACGCCGAGAACCGGAAAATAAGATTCAGCAGAATAATGATAAACCAAAGAAACAACGAAATGGCAACTACGGCTATAATTCATTGTGGTTTTGTGGCACATCAAAATAAAAGTATAAATCAAACTGCTGGATTTCGGCGGAATAATCCTACGGATGATTCCATAACGAATCATAGCCGAGACCGTCCCGGGATCATGCAAGAGCATGTATATTAGAATTTTTATGTTTTCGATTGTCTCTTGCCACCGCATATATCCTATGAATGAGTTTGTTTCTTATGGCATTTAATACCGCCATATTAAGTAAAGTCTTCATGGGTTTATGTGCCCAATGCGAGACCTTTGATACTTTTCTAAATAGAGTAACGCCGCAATGACAAGCCATCTTTCGAGGGCCGGTGATCGTCTTGAACTCGTCGCTCACTATAATCATCGACACGGCCACCACAAAGCCAACTCCCTTTACCAAGGTCAGCTGATCATACAAAACAAGTAGATTTTCATCCGAGGCTATCAGCTCTCGCATCATTGCCTTTGCTAGTAAACAAAGTTCTATTAACGGCAAAGAAGGTTATTTGGCATTCGATGTGCTTGAAAAAAATGAGGAAGATGAAAGGAAACTTATGGAATTATACAGTCGAAATATCACGCAGTAAGACCCGGTGAATCAACCTTCTTGATATGCACCATACACAGACCATTAGCAATAAATTTAGAACGAATTTATTCCGAATAATTTTCAACCACAAAATCGCCCCAATCTGCAATAGATTGTACGATCGGGATTAATGTTCTACCAAAATCTGTCAATGAATACTCAACTTTCAATGGCGGCTTATTATGGTAGACCTTGCGTTCAACCAAACCATCTTTTTCTAACGCTTGGAGTTGAAGACTCAAGGTGCGTTCTGTTACAGTAGACATACATTTGCGCAGTTCATTGTACCTCAAAGTACCACTCATTAAATGGTAAAGAATCACTGTTTTCCATTTACCTCCAATTACACCCATTGTTAAACTGGCACAGCACGGATAGGCTCTGCCTTTAAATTCAAACTTTTCGTGCGTTTCATTTCCTACCATCCTACTATCTTTTTTGACCGTTATTGCAGGACAATTATACTATAAATAGTTTTGTGACTATGTTTTTTATAGTAATAAAATGAAAACAATTCTCATTACAGGGTCAACGGATGGAATCGGAAAATTAACAGCCATGAAATTGGCAAAAGCCGGTCATCATGTAATCATACATGGCCGAAATAAAAAGAAGTTGCAAACCACGATAAAAGAACTCGTTGGAGTTTCAGATCAGAGTCGTGTCTCCGGCTATGTAGCGGATTTATCTGATTTAAAATCAGTTGAAAACTTTGGAATTCAAATCGCAACTAATTACACAAAACTCGATATTTTAATCAATAATGCCGGGGTTTTCAGAAGTCCAGTTTCCAAGAACAATCAAGGTCTTGATATTCGCTTAGCCGTAAATTATTTAGCTCCTTTCATATTGACCAATGACTTACTGCCCCTTATAAAAAAGAGTGAAGAACCTCGAATTATTAATTTAAGTTCGGCAGCACAGGCAAGTGTATCACTTAAGGCCTTGGCAGGTACAGAAAAGATAGGTATTCAAGAAGCTTATGCACAAAGCAAGCTGGCGATAACGATGTGGAGTTTCTGGTTAGCAAATCAAGAACCCAATTTGAATGTAATCGCTATAAACCCTGGCTCTTTGCTTAATACGAAAATGGCAATGGAAGCCTATGGACAATTTTGGGCTCCGGTGGATAAAGGGGCAAACATCTTAGTGAAATTGACGACCGAACCAAAAAAGGAAAATCATTCAGGTCAATACTTCGACAATGACAAAGGTGATTTTAACCAAGCCCACCTAGATGCCTATAGTAATATACTGATTTCAAGCCTGATTTCAGAAACTGAAAAAATTATAAAAGACAAAAATGACAAATAATGACACCCTTGTACAAGCTCGCGCGTTGAACTTACCTTCACGTGAAGCCATATTGAAACGCGACACCACTGTAAATCATTTTTGGAACAGTAACCGAAACATACTGGAGGAAGCATGGAAACAATGGGAACTTGAAAGTAACGTTGCTTTGCCTGTTCTGGACGAAACCCTAATTGATTCTCGTCTAAGAGAAGCAATGAACAATGCTTGGGAGAAACCTGAAAAAGAGAACGCAATTGCAGATTTATGGGAAGAAATCATTCCTGGAGTTTATACTACGCAATTCTTTGACCCCGAACGCTTAGCCGAATTTCGCGATTATTTAGTAGAGGCAGTGAATTCACAAATTCCAATACGTCCGCCATATGGCATTCAACTAAATCGTTTTGGAATGATGCTGGACCCACGTTCTGCAGGTTACCTTGCTGCTCCCAATTTTCAGGCGTTTTACAACAAAATCATGAATCGCTACATGCGTCCAGTTGCTCGTTTACTACTTGGTACTTACGGGTATGATAATCAGACATTTGGCTTTACTATTCAATACAACCCAGACAAAGACAAAGATTTAAATCCACACACTGATGCCTCAGCTGCCACTTTGAACATAAACATAAACTTACCGGACGAAAAATATGCAGGCTCACAGGTTGATTTTCATGATAAAACCACGAGAAAAACAGCACAAACTGTTTTTGAATCCGGTAAAGCAATTATTCATCGCGGTAGCATTCCACATGCAACGCACCCCATCATAAATGGTCAACGTAGTAATTTGGTAGCATGGCTATATGGTGACCGGATGCAGATACCAAGCGGAGGCTCAAACAGTTATGGCAATTTTGAAAACTCAGCACAACATTTCAATGTATCTAATAATATTTCGGCTTACGAACGTTGGAGTGTGCCTGCTGAACCCAAAGATTCTTATGCACCGTTTTAAACTTTAAAAATTGGATTACTCAGACATGGAATTGCTAGAAACAAGCAAATTCAACAGAATGTAAACAGAGATTAAGATGATAAATAAAGCGATTTACTACTTGTTGATAATTGGTCTTTTGACTTCCTGTGGAAATTCAAATAGTGAAACGAAAGTCGAAGAATCGGAAGTAATTGAAAATTCAACCAACAAGGTTCTATTAAGTTCTGAAGTCGTTTGGGAAAAGTTAAATCCAGCAAGAGGCAAGCAAAGTCCTCAAGCAGGCACAATTTGGGGTGACAGGAAGGGAAAAGGTGCAGGAAGTATAGCCACAGGATTTTTGGCAAAATTTATTGACGGGTTTTCCTCTCCACCACATATTCACAACGTAACCTACCGAGCCGTTGTAATCGAAGGAATGGTGCATAATGATGACCCTGATGCAGAAAACATGTGGATGTCTCAAGGATCATTTTGGACACAGCCACTAGGAGAATCTCATATTACCTCTGCTCAGGGAGAACAAATTATTGCATTAGTAGAAATAGATAAAGGCCCATATCTTGTAGAACCGTCAAGCGAGGCTTTTGACAGTGGAGAAACGCCTGTAAATATTGAAGCTTCGAATGTCGTTTGGCTTGATAATAAAATTACGAACTGGATTGATGATCAAAGCGAAGCAGAAATAAGCTTTCTACAAGAAAGTAATACTACCAATTTGAAAAGCCTTTTCGTAAAGCTTCCGAGTGGATATACCGGTACAATAGGGACAAATGGAACTGTAGTTCATTCGGTAGTTATAAAAGGAGAGCTGAATTATAAATTACCTGAACATAATGAAGTTAAGATATTAGACGAAGGAAGCTACTTTGGTTCAACTGATAAGGCAATTCACAATATTTCTAATCATGGGAAAGATGAAGCAGTGATCTATATGAGAACTGATGGAAAAATAGCAGTGAAATAAAATCAGTTGCTAACAGACACACTATCATACATAAGCCTTGCAGACGGAGCTAACTGAGCTATTTGCAAAGGCTTGAGAGATGAGATATTTTTATAGAAATTGAAAGTCCAGTTTACGAATGATAGTTGGGCGTTGAAGCACATCCGGCCTACGGCCGCCTTTAAGCCCTACGTGCTAGGCAGCAGTACTGCGTTTAGCGTGTCATTGTATGCCCATAAAGGAGATGGCAACTTTCATGAATTCGACTTGTCGTTACATCATTGAATCTTCATAAGGGAATTTTATGATTTACAGAGTTTTCACCGCCACAATGATCATTGGAATCGTTCTTTTTCTTAACCAATGTCAAAGCCCGAACCCCGAGTTTGATGAGATTAATGACCTCTTTTCCAAATGGAACAACGAAAACTCTCCCGGCTGTGCAGTGTTGGTCTATCAAGATGGTAAGGTGATTTATGACAAAGCTTTTGGCATGGCTAACATTTCTGATTCCTTACCAATTCAATCTAATACTCAATTTCACGTAGCATCTATTACAAAGCAATTTACCGGAATGGCCATAGCTATTCTTGAAGAGAGGGGCTTGATTAACGTAGATGAAGAGGTGGTTGAATATATACCTGAACTACCCAAATATGGAAAATCCATTGCCATCCAACATTTACTCAATCATACGAGCGGTATCCCAGAGTACCAATATCTTGAAGATCTGGCCGGTATAGACGGACACCAAGGAATTTCCCAAGAAACTTTTTTTGATTTGCTTCAAAGCAAGGATAACCTAAACAATAACCCAGGGGAACGATACATATATAGCAATTCAAATTATGTTCTATTGGCGCTAATTGTTGAAAAAGTGACCAATATGAATTTCCCTGAATTCGTGAAAAAAGAAATATTCGCCCCTCTCAAAATGAGAAATAGTGAATTTATCAATACGGTTGGCCCTCGAAAACAAAAACGAATTGCTCGTGGATATAATCAGAATTATCAAATTGATGAACCTTCGATTAATTTAAACACCATCATAGGGGACGGTGGTATTATAACTGACATAGAAAACTTAGGCTTATGGGCCAAAGGCCTTATAAATAGGCAACTCCCTTCGAGTGAGTCATTGATGCAAACGCCTCTTTCAGGACATTACAACTATGGATTACAATATTTTCATCACTATGGGTTGCCAACAATAAGTCATGGCGGAGTTCATTTTGGTTTCCGCTCGAATATTCTCATTTTTCCTGAGCAGGATTTCTTCGTCATTATACTCGGTAACATTGACAACCGAGATTTCTTTTATAACAGCTATTCCATCGCTGACATACTTCTTAAAGACAGCTATAAAAAAATAGATGCCGAAATAGGGTTGATAGCTGATGTAAGAGCGTTTACTGGAAAATTCGCAAGCAAGTACCTTGACGAAGTGATTATGATCCGTTCAGCAGATTCTGCTCTGAGTATTACTAACTACCAAAAAGGAGAAAAACATGCAGCATACCAAGGTGATGAAAATATGTTTGTATCCAGGGCCTCCTCAGGCCAAAGAACTTATCAATTCAATCAAAAAAAAGATACTTTAGAGATAACAGACTACGATGGTTCAACTAAGGTTTTTCACAAAGCTGAGGATTTCAGTACTCTCAGCAACATAAAAGGCTTGGCAGGTTCTTATCTTTCAAAAGATATTGGCTTTACACTTACTTTAAACATTGATGAAGACGGTGTTATCAATAGTGATTTTGACAGTGAATATTTTAACAATTTTCACCCCTTGACATCCGAGATCTGGATGAACAAAAACATTAGAATGATGACAATAACGTTTCAACGGAAGGAAGGAAGGGCGACTGGTTTCAGCCTTTCTACTGATCGGTTGAAGAACCTGAAATTTGAGAGACTGAAATAGGTAAAACGGCGTGTAACAAATTTGACTAGCGAAGTCATACCTTCCTAGCTTAATAATCAAGACCTCGAGATACGTGCGCACTGTTTTAGTCCTGCTTATCCTACTAATGAAGCATTTCGGTAGAGCTACAACTGCTGAAGTAAGTAGCCCTAACTCTCATGATACTCGTCCAAACGGCCCCAAACGGTACCTGAATCCATATGCTCAACAAGACCCTAAAAGCAATTTGGATCTGCTCCTCGCGATTTACTTCCGATCTACAAAATACTTCGTATTTTTATCGAAACAGCATTACACTGCAGAACTGCATTTAGCGCGTCAATAGGTATAATTTGAATGAACGAAAATAATATTACTAAGTACATAGAGTCAAATCCCGAATTGGGGAAAAAGTTTTATCAGAACTTTAACGATAAAGGGAAAATAGTAATGCTTAACTTACAGTACACGACAAAAGATTAAGTGGTTATTTTTAAAGTTATGGTTGATAGG
>CALBPF010000095.1 GCA_937899105.1 uncultured Flammeovirgaceae bacterium
TTTTTGGTCGATTTGATAAAAAATTCTGTTCAGACCAATGCCGTAATACTCATAACAACAAGCTGAATAGCGACTCTAATAATTATATCAGGAATGTAAATAATATCTTGCGTAAAAACAGGCGTATTTTAATGAAGCTAAACCCTTCAGGCAAGATCAAACTTCATCGCGATAAGCTTTCAGAGAAGGGATTTGATTTCAACTACCATACAAACAAATATATTACCAAAGCAGGCGCCACTTACTTCTTTTGTTACGAATATGGCTACCTGGAGCTGGGTAACAACTGGTTTATGCTTGTAAAGCGACAAGAATACGTGGAGTAATTCTATTGCACTTATTTCTAGTTAGTTGCATTTTTAACTAATAAGAAAGACTTTAGTACTATGAAGAGAGCAAGGCCCCTGCTTCTATGCTTGGCTTTATTTTTTGGTGCCTGCGATAAATGTGATGAATGTTTAAGCGAATTTGATTTTCAATTTCAGTTCACAGACATTGATAACCGTGAAGTATTTACCGATGTCTCAGCGCTTCAAGTAACGGATTTAGAAAATATACCATTCCCCGAATCCAGAATTACTCAGGATGAAGATTCCGTATACAGCGTATCTTTAATTTATGATGATCCGCTTCTGGATCCACCCGATAGCATTTTATTAATTTATAATAACGCACTCATAGATACGGCGCTGGTTGATATTTCTTTTAGTAACGATAGCAACTGTTGTAGTAATGTATTACAGATAGGTTCCGTTCGTTTTTTTAATCGGAAGGTTAGCCGGCTTATCCGACCAAATGGCAGTATTTATAGCATCTTAATAGAATGAAATGAATTAAGAGGTAGTAGTAAGCTCATATTTGCCTGTACCCAGTTGATTAAGAAGCTTAAAATGGCTTTTTACCGCATCAAAAAATGTTTTATGATGATAATAAGGTACGCCAAATTCGTGAGCTGTTTCTCTGACAATTTTTGATATTTTACGATAATGAATATGACAAATATTTGGAAAGAGATGGTGTTCAATCTGATGATTTAGCCCGCCTACAAGCCAGGTAAACCAGCGGCTTCCATTCGCAAAATTCGCCGTGGTTCGCATTTGGTGGATAGCCCAGTTATTTTCAATACTGCCCTGTTCATTTGTTTTGTAAAAATCGGTTTCCTCAATTACATGTGCCGGTTGAAAAATAAGCGCCAGCTGTAACCCGCAAACAAACTGCATCCAAATAAATCCCAACAATATCATCCACCAGGTTAAAGGAATTAAAAGTATAGGTAACACCAGTGTAAGCCCCACATACCACAATTTATTGAAAATAACCTGGCTTAATGCTTTCTTTAAGGTAAGGCCTTGTGTAGCTAAAAGGTTCATTTTATTGTATTTCACTACGGACTCAAAATCCTTGCTCACAAACCAATAAATGGTCATTATACCATAAAAAAACCATGCATAGAAAACCTGAAATTTAAATATCCACTTTCTTTCTTGCTGTGGAGAAAACCGCATTACCGGGTTACTGATGTCTTCATCATATCCTTCCACGTTAGTGTAAGTATGATGCAAAACGTTATGCTGAATTTTCCAATTTACATGATAGGCTCCTAGAAAGTTAACCATAAACCCAAGCACATTATTCACTTTTTTACTTCTGGAATAAGACCCATGGTTGGCATCGTGCATGATTGAAAGACCTATACCAGACATACCGAAGCCCATTAAGGTCCACATCAAAAAGACCATCCATGCTCCCGTAACCATACCTGTGAGCATTAATGCTAGTGGAACAAAGTAGAGCAAGAGCATAAAAACGGTTTTCACCTTCATGCTCGTATTGGCATACCTTGATATATTGTTTTCTTTAAAATAGAGGTTAACACGCTCCCTCAGCTCTTGAAAAAACTCTGGCCTATCTTCTCTATTAAATCTTACGATTGGTAAACTCATGCTTTTAAATTGAACTCTAACTTAACCAATAACCTGAGCTCGTTGTTTATTTTTATATAATTGGTATCCATTGCAGTAGACAAATCTATATTGGTTTTGTGACAGCTGAAATTGTAATTCATAAGTACAGAATGAATATTTTATAGCGTTCCTTCCATTTTTTATTTACCTTACCCGCAATGAAAACGGCTACTACGCTACATGAACTTGCCAAACGACTGAACTTAAGTACAGCTACAGTTTCAAGAGCATTGAAGAATCATCCGAATATTGCTCCTGATACCAAAGCTCGGGTTCTTAAGTTGGCAGAAGAATTAGATTATGAACCAAATGCCTATGCGGTAAGCCTTAGAACAAGTAGCAGCAAAGAGTTTGGCATTATTGTACCTACATTAACAGGTTTCTTTAACGATTCGCTGATAAGCGCCATCCAGGACGGGTGCAGCCAGGCTGAGTATTCCGTACTCATCTTTGTATCTGACAATAACCCGGAAACTGAACTTTCATCTTTAAAAATCTGTAAACAACGTCAGGTAGATGGGGTTTTTATAAGCATTACCTCTCAAACCCAAAATCTGGAGCCTTTCAACAAGCTTAATCGTTTGGGCACTCCAGTCATCTTTGTGGACAGAGTGCCCACAAATGATACCGAACATAAAATATGTTTCGAGGATGAAGTTGCCGCTGGGTTAAGTGCGGAATATTTAATAAAAAAAGGGAAGAAGAAATTACTGGCGCTATTTGGCCATCATCAATTGTCTATTTCTCAAAAGAGGCTAGCAGCTTTTCAAGAAGTGTTTGAAAAGGCAGGTCTGAAAAAAGATCTTACCATCAGGCATGCGCAAGGGTATGAAGCCTCTGCCGAGCAGGTACTCAAAGATCTAAAAGGCGGCCACGGATATGATGCTATTTTTTGTATGACAGACGAGATCTTAATTGGCGCTATGAAATCTTTACAGGTACTGGGATTAAAGGCGCCAAGCGATATTGGCGTACTGTGCATGAGCAATGGTTTTTTTCCAAAACTTTATCATCCCGAAATCACCTACATAGAAACTAGTGGGAAAAAACTTGGTGAAACCGCTTTGAATTATATGTTTTCGCTTTTAAAAAACGAGCAAAAACAGGCTAACTCCAGAATATCAATGGAAATAATTGAAGGTGGTTCCCTTTAGAACAAATTTCCCAGATCCATAATTAACAATGCTACTTAACAGTTAAAGCACGCTCAGTCTTCACAAAAAAATTATCCTTAACGCCAAGCAACCCTTTGCACATTGCATACATCTATAAGCTGAAACATTAAATAAGATTTTAAAATGCGAATACTTTTTACTGTCATAGTATCAGCACTATATTTCTCTTTGACTGCCCAAAATTTTATTTCAATTGAAGGCACTGTAAATGATGGTAATGATAAAACTCCATTGGCCTACAGTCACATCATTATAAAAGATTCAGGAATAGGTACTGTCGCCAACGAAGACGGGCAGTTCGTTTTCAAAGTACCTTTAACTCGTCAGAATGACTCTATTAAGGTCAGCGCCATAGGTTATGAGACTAGGTCTTTCCTTATTTCCGGCATTGAAGATAACACCAATCTACAGGTAAAACTCAACCAGCAAAGCAAGGTGCTTGATGAGGTGTTAGTAACTCCGATAGATCCCGCAATTCTAATTCAAGAATTAGTGGCAAATATTCCTAAGAATTATGGCATCAGCCCTATACGACTCACAGGATTTTATAGAGAAACGGTAAAGATCAACGACGAATTCTATAGCTACCTGGAAGGAGTAATTGGAGCTTACAAGACAGGATATAATGAAGAAGGCTCTAAATCTGACCAGGTAAAGGTTATAAAAGGTAGAAGGCGCGAAGGCAAAATAATACAAGACTCTACCAGGAGACCCCCTACCATTAATTCCGGGCCCATTACCATCAATTCTTATGATTTGATTAAGCGACGAAGAAATTTTGTGAACGCCAAAAAATCTAAGTTCTATACTTATGAGCTTACCGACATAACCACCTATGGAGGCAGAGATATTTACATCGTCGACTTTAAAGCAAAAAAGGATTCAAAAAAGGCGTTGGCATACGGAAAAATGTATATCGATATGGAAAGCAAAGCCCTCTTAAGAGCTGATTATCAGCTCAACGCACTGGGTATTGATCTTGTGAATAAGAAAAATATCAATAATGGAAAAGGCTCCAACTTTATAGTAACTGCCAAATCTTTACAAGCCGTAGTAGATTATGATCTTTCAAAAGGATATTGGGGCATAAATCAATTGAGGGTGAAAATGGGCTTTGATTACTACATTAAGAGTCTGACCACAACCGACTATATGGAACTTAATATCCATTTAATTACGACTAAAAAAGAGCGAGGGAATGTGACCGCCTTTTCAAAAGATGAAGCTTTCCGATCCAAGCGCGCCTTCGCCAATAACCTTGGGGAAGATGATCCTGATTTCTGGGAGAATTATAACATCTTGAAGCAAGACGAACGCTTAAAAGAAGCTTTCTCAAAATAGGCGGTTAGTCTGCAAAGAGACATAACCGTTCCAGCGCTGCCGCGTATGTCATAGTATGCATGCTTTAATTAGAAATAAGAGCTTAAGGTTAGCCATGCTATGCTTATCTGTTTTGGCTTTATTGTTTTTAGGGTTTTCAGCCCCCACAAATGAAATCTCCCAATCAGGTAGCGGTATAGCCGTAGTTGAGCTTTTTACTTCACAAGGGTGCTCTTCATGCCCTGCCGCAGATCGTAATTTAAGCCAAATTATTAATGAAGGTGGCGATAACGAGATCTACGGTCTATCATTTCACGTGAGCTATTGGAACTATCTGGGTTGGAAAGACCCTTACAGCAAAGTAGAATTTACTGAACGCCAGCGCAACTACGCAGCTTCTTTTCAAAACAGCAACGTTTATACTCCTCAAATGGTAGTTAATGGTACTAGAGAATTTGTTGGTTCAAATAAAAGTGCAAGTGAAAAAATAATTGCTGATGAGCTAAATAAGGCGCCTAAACATGAAATCCTGATTGAAGCTGAGTTGGTGGAAAATAAAATTAGCTTAGAATATTCAGTAACAGGGGACCGTGACAATTATGTGTTAAACATAGCCCTGGTGGAGAGGGATGTGACTACCAAAGTTCCTCGTGGTGAAAATAGGAATAAAATCCTGCATCATGATAACGTAGTTAGGGAATTCATAAGTAAGCCTATCTCCGTAAAGTCTGAACATCATTTCATACTCCCGAATGATTTCAATCTTTCAAAAGGAAGCGTTATAGCTTACGTACAAAATAGACAGACCATGGAGATTACCGGCGTCGAAGCGTTAAAATTTTGAGGCTAAAATGACTGTTAAGAACTAATAGGTTCCCAACTTATCCATATACTCGCGAACTTCAGAACGATCCATGTAAAACACGACACCCAGAAGTTGGTTACCGAGACCATGCTCAATAGTAGTTTTATCGGCATCCCGTTCGAATTGTCTGTGGAATTTTTTTGAGGTGACGTATTTAATGCCCCACCATAGCATGTGGATAGATGGTTTTTCGCTGTAATATTTGAAATGGGCCATTTCATGCCCAAAAACTCCTACCTGTCCGTTGAGAGGTAGTCGCTTAAGAAAAACATTCTCACTAAGAAGAAGTACATAAGAGTGATTTTTCCTACGCTTGAAAATATTACTGAATGACCAGCTAGCTGTAACCGGGTGTTTAACATTTTTTTTGTACTTGATCTTAAATCTATGACCTTTTAACTCCGGGTAATGGCTTAAAGCAATGTTAGCGGCAAGTTCTAATGGGTCACCTCGTTCCTGCACACTGAAATGGTTTAACTTCCTCAGGGAATCAAGCTGGTCACGATATATCTCCTCGTCATAATAGGTATGCTGCCCTACGGCGGCCGTAGTAACAAAGAAGATTAGAAATAAGAGTGATGCGTATTTATTCATTCAGCAGGTGTAAAAAATAAGGCCACCATTTTTTAAAACGCTGCAAATGTACAAATAAAAAGAATGATGGCCCCTGATGTCTAACCTGCATATTGACCATGGAAAGGTAGATAGTACCGTTAGATCTGATTGAGACCTTTCATTTACGTTATGGAAAAATATAAAAACGGTATCTGAACGGCAGGATTAACCGCCACACTACATTTTCTTGATCTTCTCATCCTCCTTAAGGCCATTCACAATTTCTATATTGATACCATCAGAAAGTCCGGTTTGCACTATACGCTTTTCAAACTGTTGCTCTCCGGTTTCCACCTCTACCAAAACATCGTCACCTTCAAACAGCAGGTTACTTTCTTTTATGGCCAATATGTTATCGCGTTTCTCCAATACGATATCCGCCGTAGCGCTATAACCTGCTCTAAGAAAATAACCTTCCTTCAATGAAATAGCCGCCTTTATATCGAATTTAATCGCACCCTCCTGATCTTCCCCTTTCGGAGAAATGAACTCCAGTTTGGCATCGAAGGTCTGCCCCTCAATAGCGCCTACAGACAAAATAAGATCCATACCCGGGCTAATTCGTCCTACTTCAGACTCATCTACCTGACCCTCAAAGATCATTTCGTTCATGTCAGCTACCGTAGCGATGGTGGTGCCTTCGTTAAAGGTGTTGGATTCAATGATGAAAGTTCCCTCTTTAACCGGAATATCTAACGCCATACCGTTCACCGTGGAGCGCACTAGGTTGGATACGTTGCCGGAGTTTTTCGAGGAACCCTCCCGAATCAGATCAAGGTTATTTTCAGCAGCAGCAACTTCTTGCTTCCGTAGATCAAAATCAAGAACGAACTGGTTGTAATCCATCTCAGATATCACACTTTTATCAAACAGTTCCTTTTGACGTGCTAACTCCCGCTCAGCATTACCGAAATTGATTTTAGCCGTATTTAATTGGGCTTCCGCGCTATTAAGCGCTACTACATTGGGAATGATCTTGATCTTTGCCACCAGATCACCGATCTTCACATGAGCTCCTTCCTCGATAAAAAGCTCTTCAACTACTCCTGAAACCTGTGACTTGAGGTCAATCTCTTTTCGGGGAACAATGGAACCCGTGGCAATGGTTTTCTTAACGATATCGGTCTTAAAAGGTGAATCTGTTTCGTAAACTACAGGCGGCTCCTCGGACTTTAGATATAGAAAATAGATGGTACCTACAAATAGGCCCAAACCAATGATTACCCCTGAAAAAATTAAAAATCGTTTCATTATATCGTTCGTTAATTCATTAAACCTTTATTCATCTCTTAGCGCCAAAACCGGATTGACTTTTGCTGCCTTAATGCCTGGAATGAGACCGGCAATAACACCTGAAATCAGTAAGACAATAATCGCAGAAATAGCCGCTTGAAAGTCGATTTCAGGGTTTGCGAAAAACTCGCTTTCCATACCAAAATTTTTCATCGCATATCCTATCCCTTCTATAAGGGCTACACCCATAACCAGGCCCACATATCCTGAGACACCACTTATGACCATGGCTTCCTGAATGATCATACTAACAATTGACCAGGGTTTGGCGCCAATAGATTTCCTCACCCCAATTTCTTTCGTTCGCTCTTTGACGATGATCAACATAATATTACCCACACCGATCATCCCGGCTAAAATGGTTCCGATGGCTACCAGCCAGCTAAATGCCGCTATGCCGGTAAAAAGACCCTGGGTTTCCTTAAACTCTTCTTCCACATTAAAACTGCCCAAAGCTTGTCTATCATCTGGTGATATTTTATGCCTTTTTCTGAGAATATCCTTTATGATTTCTTCAGCCTCTACCCCACTGGTGCCCTCTTCGGGTACTGCCGCAAACCAGCCAATAGAATTGCCCATATTAAAAGTTTGCTGAGCGGTAGTAACCGGAATATGAACGATCTGCACATCGTTCCTTGCTTGCTCTCCGGTGGCCTTTGAGTCGAATATGCCTATCACCTTAAAAGGCACTTCGTTGATCTTAATATACTCCCCAATGGCGTCTCTGTCCTGAAATAGGTCGTCTTTCACGCGCCTCCCCAAAACGGCCATCTTGCGCTTTTCTACGATGTCTTTTTTGTTAATAAATCGTCCTTCCGTTATCCAAAGAGGTTGGATATCAAAATAATCAGGATAGTCACCCATAAGTCCGTAGGACACTTCATTATCGTCATATTTCAAAGTTATCTGACCACCTCCAAATCTTGAACTTACCCGAATTCTGGGAGATACCGTTTTGAGCTTAGCTTCTTCTAGTAGAGCGGTGTATTCGGCATTGGTAAGGTCAATAAATCGACCCGCCTGAAAGCCGGAATAAGGCACCGAGGTTACTTCCGTCCAAACAAAAACCGCATTCTTGGCGATATCAAAATTCTGCATGACCCCGTTGTACAGCCCATTTCCTGCACCCAGAAGCACCACCAGCATAAATATACCCCAGAATACCCCGAAGGAAGTGAGAGCCGTACGCAGCTTGTGCTTCTTTATAGTGAGCCATATTTCTTCCCATTTATCTAAATCAAACATATCACTCCTCTTTAAGGGCTTCTACCGGTCTGATTCGTGATGCGCGCAACGCCGGGAACAAACCGGCCATAGTTCCGGCCACCACCAGAATGATCAGAGCGCTAATGGCCACGGTGAAATTTACTTCCGGTCGGGTGAAAAACTCAATGTCCGCGCCCATGGCTTCAAGGGCGTAATTCACACTTTCCAGGAGAACCACCCCCATGAAAAGACCCAAATATCCGGCTACGGCAGTAATGAATATCGATTCCTGCAGGATCAAACTCACAATCGATTTTGGGGTAGCTCCGATAGCCTTACGAATGCCAATTTCTTTAGTGCGTTCCTTCACCACGATGATCATAATATTGCTAACTCCTACGATACCGGCCGTAAGAGTACCGAGGCCAACCAACCAGATGAAGATCTTAATACCGAGGAATAACTCCAGTACGCTTTTATGTTGCTCTTCCTGATTATGGACATAAAATGCCTGATCATCTTCAGGATGTATAGTCTGCCTTTTCTTGAGTAATGAAACAATATTATCTTCAAGAACGGCCCCTGAGTTTCCGGGAGCTGTGGTGACCGCAAACAGAGTTACCGACCGCTCCGGGTTAAAGATCTGCTGAAAGGTAGAAAAGGGTATGTAAATGCGCTGAGCCTGATCCATACCATTTGAGGCTTCGAACTTGAAAACCCCTACCACACGGAACATTACTCCTTTAATGTTTAAGTATTCGCCCACGATAGGTTGGCCTTCATCAAATAAAGATTCCGCTACCCGGTTACCTATCAGGCAGACCTTCCGATTCTCGGCATCATCCAAACGATTTAAGGGACGACCGGCAATGGTCTTTTGAGTTACTTTAATATCAAAGTAATCGGAAGAAGCCCCAAATACTCCAAAAGCCGTCCCCCGGTTCTTGTATCTTACCAGGTAGTTTCCGGCTAGCCAGTTTTCGGGAGACATGAATTCTATTCCCGTGGTGTTATCCGCTATTGAGGTCAGGTCTTCTTCCTGAAAAGGGTGATCACGACCTGAAGGCATTCCCTGATACGACATGGACGTACGCGTAGGAATGATCCAAATACTGTTTATAGCATCAAGCAACATACTTCGCTGCACACCGTTTTGAAGGCCCTGCCCAGCGCCCAGCAAAAGAATCAACATCAAAATACCCCAAAAAACCCCGAATGCGGTGGCAAAGGTTCGCATCTTATTCTTGCGAATAGCCTCGAAAATTTCCTGCCATTTATCCAGATCAAACATGACTTAAGGCATAATCTTCGTTCAAAATTAACCCGTCCTTGATCATGATCACCCGCTCGGTTTGAGCGGCAATATCATTTTCGTGAGTCACGATCAAAATGGTTTTGCCCATAGCATTTACTTCCTTGAATATTTTCATCACTTCTTGTGAAGTCGTGCTGTCCAATGCTCCGGTAGGTTCATCCGCCAAAATAACCGTAGGATCAGTAATTAAAGCTCTGGCTATGGCCACCCGCTGGCGCTGGCCTCCACTCATTTCTGAAGGCAAATGATCTGCCCATTCCTTAAGGCCCATCTTTTCCAGGTATTCCATCGCGATCATGTTTCGCTTCTTACGCCCTACCTTTTGATAGTATAAGGGCAATGCCACGTTCTCCATGGCGCTTTTAAACGTAAGCAGGTTGAATGATTGGAAAACGAAACCCAGAAGTTCATTCCTTAGCGTCGCTTCTTTACCTTCCTACAAGTTCTTGAGCAGCTTACATCTCATGGTATAGGTACAGTCATATTAGATATCTAATATGCCAATGATGTTGAGAAGCGTAGACTTTCCCGAACCGGATGAACCCATAATCGATACCAACTCACCCTCTTCGATCCCCAGGTTAATCCCTTTTAATACATGGAGTGATTGTTTGCCAATGTGGTAAGACTTGTGGACATTTTCGAGTTGGAGTATCGGCACGTTGATGTAAGTAAGGTTGACTTCTTACACTAAGAACGCCCGTCAACTACGCACTGTTGTCATGGAAATTCAATGATTTGTAAAAGTTTGTCACAAGATTTTGGTTATTTACTCAAAGCCGATCGAAAACGCTCCCATCAAATAGATAATAGCCTTTCATCAAATTAGCTGTCATACAGGAATGTACAGGCAATATACCGATTACATCCCCCACCTGATAGGCATCAAACACCTCCGGCTCGACTTTGAGAGTACCATGTTCCTGGCTCAACCTGGAAACATAGTTTGCCTCGTGGTATGCTAACTCCCAACTGTGTTCGGTTAACCTTACGGGCTTTCCAAAGCTAGTTTTACCTTCCAACTCGAGCCGGTCTTTAGAGAAGTGAACTCCTCCGCCGTAAATGATCAACTCCATCCGGTCTTGATGCTTGGCTACCACGGGGCAGGCCATGGCTACCGCAATATCTTCCTCCCGGCACGCTCCGATTTCTACCTGGGTCAGGTCATAAAATTGCATTACTCAAAACTGCTGTTTTCTCATAAAACACAAAATTACCAGGGCGTATTTCATCCACGCCTGTGAAATCCTCCATCACACTACAAGTGGGTGTATCGCCGGTTGAGATGATCAAATTCGGGTACCTGGAAATGTAGTTTTTTCTAAGTGCTTCAAGTGCAGTTAAGCTACTTTCGTGCACCGCCCGAATTTCATCGATTCCTTTTGAGGAGTAACTGTGCCCGGCGTGGGTTAGAAAGCCCTTGAAGTCTAGTTGATCGGCAATATCTACAAATTGTAAGATCGCATCGATTTTGGAATAATCATTACTGGCAATGCCTGTGCGATGGTAGCCCACATCCACCGTGAGAAAAACACCAATAGTATGTTGGAGCTCCTTTTGTAAAATTCGAGCTACTTCTATGGATTCAACGATCAAATTGAGTTGGATCTTACCGGCCAGGCGATTGATGCGATCTATTTCCAGGATGTTGGCGGGAAAGGCCACCGTAATGTCCCCCCATTGGTCTTCGGCAAAATACTCGGCCATTTTCAAGGAGGACACCGTGATCTTGCCTACTCCATATTCCCGAAACCAACGGCCAATCTCGTGCGATTGATGGGTTTTGAAGTGGGGCCGAAAGGTGAGGTTATGATGCTTTGCCTTGGCCATCATGCGTTCGGTGTTCCTAAGGCAGATGTCTTTGTTAAGTACTAAAGTGGGCTCAGTGATTTTCATGGATATAATGATAAAAAGGAATCGTAAGTAAGCCTATAAAGGGAGTGAAAAATACCCTAGGTAGGGTATTGATCAAAAGTTCATTTTGGGGTTAATTACGAGTCAACA
>CALBPF010000096.1 GCA_937899105.1 uncultured Flammeovirgaceae bacterium
AGTTAATAGGTTTTGTGAGCAAAGCAAAGAACACTCCCGATACCACCCTCCATAAAATCGTTATGTCATTTGGAGTTGAAAAGTTTTGGGAAAAGCCAATAGCAACTTATTCATCAGGGATGTTAAAAAAACTTCTCTTGTAATGGCCTTCGTCGGTAATCCACGAGCCGTTCTGCTTGACGAACCTTTTACTACCATCGATCGAGATAGTAAAGAGCGACTTTGCCTCTTAATCAGGGAATATAGGACCTGGGGCTGTACGTTTCTTATATCAGCTCACCAGGAACCTAAAACCATACCACTGGAATTTGATAGCACTTTAGTTCTTGAGAATAACACGGTTAGTAAATTGCTGTGAAGCTAGTCCTAAAATCAGTGTGCAAGCGTTTCTTTTTTGAAAATGCAGGACTCTTCCTGTTCTTATTCTTTATTTTTTTCGGATTTCTTAAAGGCGAAGAGCATATGGCCATAGCTAAGGCTATTTCGAAAAGCAATGAACTGCTGTTTGTCACAATTGTTTTATGGTCCATTTATACCACTACTTGTACAATTTTTTTTCTCGGTAAGTTGAATCAACCCGCCTACCGATTTCTCTGGAATCTTTCTTTTGTACCACTTATCAAAAGATCATATATGCTAACTGTTAATCACGGATTTATGAATATGCCGGCAACATTTCATGCACTGCTGGTTATGAACTTCAGTTTATTAAATCAAGAACATACCGTCTATCCTATTCTTGCTTATCTATTTTTTGCACATGCCCTTCCTATCTGTGCTATTCTGTATAAATTATTGGGCAGCAATCAAATTAATACGGAATTAAGTGTGTTGAATCACCCAGTGGTAGCTAGTCTTAAAAAGCCCTCATGGTGTTGGTCAATGCTCTTTTCAATAAATGAACGGCCAGCGCTTTGGCTAATTAGCAAGCCATTAGGGGTTTTGATACTGCAAGCCTTCTTCTGGATTGATCAATCACAACACTATCCAATCACATGGCTGGAGATTGGCGCTTTAGTCGTATTTAGCGTAAAGATTCCTCTGTTAGTACACTTACAGGAGTTCCATAAGAAATACAGTAGCCTAATGAATAACCTTCCTATTCGTCCTTTTACCCATTGGGCACGTACAAGCCTATTAATTTTAGTTCTTGTAGGCTCAGAAAATCTGATTTTCGTTTATTCATGGCCATCATATCACTCATATGTTCACCTGATAGCGCTCGTGTTTTTCAGTTTCGCCTTAAACCTGGCTTTGTACACTGTTTTAATGGTTCGTCCTTATGATCAAGATAAATTTCTTAGGCAGTATTTCTGGTTGTTCATTGTACTTTTTATTTCGATACTCAGTGGGATCCCTATCTCAATCTTGGGAGCATGTGGCCTATTAATATCTATAACTTTGTACTGTCTCTATTATAGATTAATGATTTGGTGAGTCAGTTATAAACATAGCGGTTTTAAGGCTGTTAATAATCTATAATAATTATGAAGCTATGTTCTCACTATTCAAATCAGATCCCGTAAAGAAGTTAAAGAAAAAAAAGTCTCAAATGCTTGAGGAAGCCATGAAAGTTCAGCGCTCAGGAGACTTGAAGTTGTATGCTGCTAAAATGGAGGCCATTGAGAAGCTGGAAAAGGAAATAGCTGACCTGCAAGCTGCCAATGGCTAGGAAAGCTATCAACATTTTTTGGTTTCGCAGAGACTTACGCCTTGATGATAATCAGGGATTACATGCTGCCCTAAGTTCAGATCTACCGGTGCTCCCTGTTTTTATTTTTGACAAGAACATACTTGACAAACTAGAAGATAAGGATGATGCAAGGGTAAGTTTTATTCATTCTCAATTAATTACGATTAATCAAGAGCTCAAGGAAAAAGGAAGCGGTGTCCGGACCTACTATGGCTTTCCTGATAAAGTGTGGAATGAGATCATACAAAACTATGATGTGAATGCCGTGTACACAAATTCGGATTATGAGCCATATGCTACGTCTAGGGATGCGGAGATAAAGCAGGCATGCGAAGGAAATGGAGTACTATTTCATTCCTTTAAAGATCATGTCATTTTCGAGCCCAATGAAATACTAAAGGATGACAACACTCCCTACAAGGTATTCACCCCCTTCAGTAAGAAATGGAGAGAAAACTTAACCGACCAACATTTAGAATCAGTTCCGTCAGCCATCTATTTCAGTAATTTTCATCAGTTCAACAGTGGGGAGGTTATCCCTTTATCAAAAATGGGATTTCAGCCAACACCCCTGAAAATGCCATCGAATAAGTTAACTGATAATACACTTAAAGCGTATGCTGATTTAAGAAATTTTCCAGCTGAGAAGGGGACATCCAAACTTGGCATACATTTAAGGTTTGGCACCATCAGTATAAGAAAATTAGCTCAGCAGTCCAGGGATAAAAGTTTTACTTATTTAAATGAGCTTATCTGGCGGGAGTTTTATCAAATGATACTTGGGCATTTTCCTTATGTGGTTAATGACAACTTCAACCGTAAATATGATGTTGTAGAGTGGCGAACTGATGAAAAAGAATTTACCGCCTGGTGTCAGGGAAAAACAGGCTATCCTATTGTTGATGCCGGTATGCGGGAGTTAAATACAACAGGTTTTATGCATAACCGCGTGCGCATGATTACCGCAAGTTTTCTTACCAAGCACTTAATGCACGATTGGCGCTTGGGTGAGGCCTATTTTGCCCGAAAACTACTGGATTTTGAACTGGCCTCTAATAATGGTGGCTGGCAGTGGGCAGCAGGAACCGGTACGGATGCTCAGCCTTACTTCCGCATTTTTAATCCTGAATCACAAACCAAAAAGTTTGATCCTGAATTAAAGTACATCAAAAAATGGGTGCCGGAGTTTCAAGAACTAACCTATGCAAAACCCATTGTAGAACATAAAGCCGCACGCGAGCGCTGTCTCAACAGATTTAAGGAAGCTCTGTCATGAGGATTTTGCTCACCGGATCAACAGGGTATATAGGTCGCAGGCTGTTACCTATCCTTGTGCAAAATGGAAACCATGTTACCTGTATCGTACGGGATAAACGCCGATTTGACTGGGAAGATTTCGATCAGTCTTTTTTGACGCATGTAGAAGTACTGGAAGCGGATTTTAGCACATCCGAAACAACAGATAACTTACCTAACCATTTTGATGCCGCCTACTACTTAATACATTCGCTTACCCAGTCCAGTAGCGATTTTCATGAGCTGGAACAACAGATAGCCGGCAATTTTTCTGCCTATTTAAGTAATACAACATGCAAACACCTTATCTACTTGGGGGGAATCGCTAATGATTCGAATCTTTCAAAGCATTTGGCTTCAAGAAAGTCTGTCGAGGAAATTCTCAAAAGCTCAGGAATACCGACAACTGTATTACGCGCTGCAATAATTATAGGTTCAGGAAGCGCCTCATTTGAAATTATCCGTGATCTGGTTGAGAAGTTACCGATCATGGTTGCTCCGAAATGGTTAAACAGCCGGTGTCAGCCTATAGGCATCAGAAATGTTATCAACTATCTAAGCGGTACATTGCTAAATGAAAAGATGTATGGAAAAGTGTATGACATAGGCGGTCCCGATATACTTACTTATCGTCAGATGCTATACCAGTATGCACAAGTAAGGCGGTTGAAACGGTTTATATTGACTGTACCCGTACTTACTCCCAGGCTTTCGTCGTTATGGCTTTATTTTGTTACCTCCACAGCCTACACGCTAGCTAGAAATTTAGTAGATAGCATGAAGAATGATGTCGTTGTCAAAAATACTGGCATTGAAAAAGCTATTCCAATTTCGTTGAGCGCCTATAGGGAGACCTTAAAAAGCGCTTTCAGTAAAATCAATCAAAAAAATGTAGTCTCCAGCTGGAAAGACGCCATATCGCACACTTCATTGGATAAAAATTTTTTAGACTTCATCGAAGTGCCGGAATATGGTTGTTTCCATGACTTAAGAAAAATTCAATTTGATAGAAGCGCCCAAGAAGTAACCAGCAATATCTGGCAGATAGGAGGAGCTCGCGGTTGGTACTTTGGTAATTTCCTATGGAAAGTCAGAGGTTTTTTGGATCAGCTCGTAGGCGGTGTAGGCCTTCGAAGGGGGAGAAGAGACAATTTTGATCTAAAAGCCGGTGATTCTCTTGATTTCTGGCGTGTACTTAGAGCAGATATAGGCAAAAAGCAATTACTTCTTTATGCAGAAATGAAGCTACCGGGTGAAGCATGGCTAGAATTTAAGATCAAAGAAAATGGTGGGAAAAACATATTGATTCAAAAGGCGACTTTTCGTCCCTTAGGATTATGGGGACGTTTATATTGGTATCTTGTACTTCCCTTCCACTTCATCATATTTCCTATGATGGCCAAAAACATCGTTCGCTACTAGTTGTTTAACTTATTATGAAAGTTTACAAGCTGGAACGCTTCCAATTTTTGCCGATCTCCATTGATCACGCCTGGAATTTTTTCTCTTCTCAAAAGAATTTAAAGGAAATCACACCTAAGTACATGAAATTCATAATTACTTATATATCAGGTAAAGAAAAGATGTATGCGGATCAGCTAATAAGCTACATCGTTAATATATTACCCGGTCTTCCGGTACGCTGGACTACTGAGATCACTCATGTAAATGAGCCATTGTATTTTATAGATGAGCAACGATTCGGACCTTATGCCCTGTGGCATCATCAACATCACTTTAAAGCAGTAGATAGCGGTGTAGAAATGACGGATATTGTCAATTATGCTATTCCATTGGGAATATTTGGGCGTTTCGCCAATTGGTTATTTGTGAGCAAAAAGGTAAGAGCTATCTTTGATTATCGATTCGAAGTCCTGGAAAAGAAGTTTAAGAAATAATGGATTTGAATTTAGCTACTATACTGATTTGTGCTTTAATTACTGTAGGTGTTTTTCTATTTATGGAAGGTGTGGCCTGGTTCACTCACAAATACATTATGCATGGCTTCCTGTGGGCATGGCATAAATCTCATCACGTTCATCATAACCACACACTAGAGAGAAATGATCTTTTTGCTATGGTCTTTAGCATTCCCAGCATAACAATTTTAGTTATTTCCACCTCAGACATTTATCCTTCGCCTTATTTGGCAGCCGTAGGTATAGGTATCCTTTGTTATGGCATTTTTTATGTTATTTTTCATGATGTTATCGTTCATCAAAGGATCAGATGGCGTCCTAAAAAAAGAAGCAAATACCTTAACCGTATGATCAATGCGCACTACATTCATCATAAAGTGCGCACCAAAAAAGATGCCGAAGCTTTTGGCTTTCTATATGCACCGAAGAGATATGAGGAGGCAGATATAAAATCTTAGGAGTCTGTTGAAGATAATATCGATGCTCCAACCAATATCCAACTTGGCTGTTATGTTATCAATAGTTATAGAGAATGTCAAATCATCTTACTTTAGAACAATTTAAACGGCATAAAAAGCTTTTCTCCATAATTGTAATCTGGTTATTCCAGGTATCTGGTATTGTTGGAATCAGCTTAGGCTTTGAGGACTGGTTTATCACGAAAACCCCGCTAAACCTAACGATCGTTACAGTACTTTTACTGTGGAATTATCCGCTAAACTCACCATTTAAAATTATCATCGCCTTGATTTTTTTCTCGGCCGGAATGATGGCAGAGTGGATTGGCGTTCATTACAATTTTCTCTTTGGCGCTTATCATTATGGTGATAATCTGGGCATAAAAATAGATGGCGTACCAATCATAATTGGATTGAACTGGGCTATATTGGCGCTTATTACTGGAACTATAGCTAGGAACATTACGAAGCATCAGATACTTCAAATAGTATTTGGAGCCTTACTAATGGTGTTTTTGGATTTTTTTCTAGAAGTATCTGCTCCAAAGTTTGACTTCTGGTATTGGCAAATCGGGCATGCACCTGTCAGAAACTTCATAACCTGGTTTTTACTTGCGGCCTTACTGCAATGGATACTTCAAAGCAGTAAGATAATTGGCAATCTTTCGTTTTCTGTTCATCTTTATCTGGCACAATTAACGTTCCTCATGTACTTCTATGGGTATCACCAACTATGATTACGCAATAATTGGAGCCGGAGCCGCCGGGCTAAACCTTGCTCTGGCAATGACTAAGGATCCTTTTTTTAAAAGTAAAAGCATCGTTCTATTAGATCCGGCAAAAAAGGATGTCAATGACAAGACTTGGTGTTTTTGGCATGAAGAAACCACCTTCTTAGAACCCATAATCTCCAAAAGCTGGAAGAAAGCAGTATTTGCCACAAGAAGGGGAGAAGAATATGTGCTGGAGTTGAGTCCGTTCTCATACCATATGATCCGTGCCATCGACTTTTATAACTACGCCAAAAAAGAACTCGGCAGTCATTCGAATGTATATTGGCTAGAAGAAAAGGTGAAAGACTTGTCTACATATGAAGACGAAGTTAAAATTTATACACCTACAAAAGAGGTTAAAATCAAAGAACATATTTTTGACAGTCGGGTTACTGAAGATTTTCAAAAAGACACCTCTTCAATAAAGCTCCTGCAACATTTTAAAGGTTGGGTCATAGAAACCGAAAAAGAGAGCTTTGACGACTCATCGTTTGTAATGATGGATTTCAGCCTCATTTGGAAGGATACTACAAGTTTCTCATATGTACTTCCTTATTCCACAAAAAAAGCGCTAGTGGAATTTACATTTTTTAGCCCCGATTTGGTCGATGATTCCGATTATGATATAATGATTAAAAAGTATCTACATGATCATTTGAATATTAGCAAGTACACCCTTTATGAAACTGAAAAAGGTGTAATACCTATGTCAGATTATCCATTCCAAAAAGGTAATTCTTCGAAAATCACCAAAATCGGCACTGCGGGGAGTTGGGTAAAACCGTCCTCCGGCTATTCTTTTAGAAACGCGATACATCTCTCCCAGCAAATCGTTGATAATATTGTTCAGGGTAAAGCTCCTGCTGAAGGGTTAATTAGCTCCAAACATCGGTTTTACGATGCCTTGTTTTTAGACGTTTTGTATTCAAAAAATTATCTTGGACCGGACCTGCTAGCAACGATGTATCAAAAAAATAAGGTTCAACAAATTTTTAAATTCCTAAATGAAGAAACCTCGTTTCTTGAAGATCTAAAGATAATGTCCACCTTCCCAATGGCTCCATTTAACAAAGCCCTTTTAAAGAAAATTTTTTTAAGAGGACTTTGGTAAGCAAAAAGAAAATGTACTTCCTGCGTTTTCCACACTTTCTATTTTTAGATCACTATTGTTCTTTTTCAGCATATCCTTACAGATCATAAGTCCAAGGCCGCTTCCTTTTTCATTATATGTTCCTGCTGTTGATAAGAAATCATTTTCATTCAATAAAATGTCTATCTTATCTGCAGAAATACCTATCCCAGTATCAATTACTTGAACACAAACATTATTAGAAACAGATATTTTAAGGTTGATGGTATCACCATGTTCACAATACTTAATGGCGTTACCTAACAGATTCTGACATACGATCTCTATCATATTTTCTTCTCCGAAAACTGAAGCGTCCTCTCCTTCTATGGTACAGGTAATCGATTTTTCTTCTAGTCGAAATCGCGCACTTGCAAGACATCTTTCGAACACCTCCTTGATTTTAAAGTCCTTAAATTCGAGAGTATACCCCTCCATTTGACCTATAGCCCAATTCAGTAAATTATTTAATAGGTTAGAAGCATGGTCAAAACTATCTATAAGTTTAGGAAGCGTAGTTTCTAAATCTTCCTGATCTGCCATCTTATTTCTAACTAAATAAAGCAAGCCATTCAGCGTATTAATCGGTGACCTCAAGTCGTGGGCTATTATAGAGAACAGCTTGTTTTTAACACGATTGGTTTCTTCAAGCACATCGCGTTGGGCCTTTATTTGATTATTTTTCTCTTTGAGGAGTTTATTGCCATTTATTTTCAACGAATATGCACGGTAAACAAAAATTAGAACCACTACAATGGCCACTATTACCACTATGGAAATGTTAATGGTCAACTGCTGATTGCTGACTACTTGCTGATTTTCAAGCTCTGCTTCTTTTTGTACGAGCAATAAGTCATTCTTTTCTTCATTAAACCCATATTGTGCAGTCAAACGCCCCATTTCTGCACTTTGCTGCGTTTCTACGAGGCTATCTGCGATTGTATGATACTTTTCGTGACGCTCAAGTGCCTCTTTATACCTTTTCTGAACTTTTAGTATTTTATAGCTTGTGTAAAATGCCAGCTTTTGGAGTGATAATACACCAGATTCAACTGCTATATCAAGGCTTTGATCAACGTAATAATTAGCCTTGTCATAATCCCGCAAAGTAAGATAGACCTCGGCCAGTCCATTGAGTGGCTCCACCTTGTCAGTGTAACTTTCGAACTTCTCAAAAACTTCTATGGACAAGTTAAAGGCTGAAATGGCCTTTTTGGCGTCTTCCTCTTTAGCATAGACCTCACCTAATTTAAAATAGGCAAATCCATAACCACGTTCATCTATTTCTTCTGTAGGGATAGCCAGGAAATCGATAATTACGTTTTTGGCTTTTTCAAACTCTCCGAGACCGTAGTAGCAGTAGGCTAAGTTCACCATAAGCGTAGTAGTTAATCCTGGATTGGATTCCACAACGACTTGTTCAATTTCTTTAAATATTTCAAGAGCCTGACTAAATTGATCAAGTCTTATATAACAAACACCAATGTTATTTAAGCATTGCTGAACATAATTAGCATCGTCCAAATCGCGAAATCTTTCGAGTGATGCATTAAGATAGGGCAAGCTTGCCTTATAATTACCGGAAGTGCTGTAAGCGACGCCTATATAGTAATCTATAACTGCTTTATCTTTAACAAAGTCGGAATTTTCTATTAGAAGTTTTTTGTTAAAAAGAAGTTCTATAGCGTCCGCATAATTTCCCCTGACTATCATACCGGTAGACCTCAACCGCGTGGATTCAACCAGGCCGGGTATATAGTTAAGCTCAGTCGCTAGGTGATATGCTTCTTCTGCATAGAAGTCAAGAGAATCTATATTAATAAATCTAAAGCTAGCGGCACGATTATTTAAACTGTCTACAAGAAGAGTTCCCGGTTTTTCCTGAGAAAAGCTAGCAGCTAGTGTTGAAAAAGGTAAGTATATAGCCAGTATTATGCCCGTCAGCTTAACCCTTGAATCAGGTAAAAGTATATTAGCCGAGCTGATATAGACTAGCTCCAAGCATATGCCTAACTTACTCCACATCATTTGGTATAGCGCAGCGACTGCTCTCTTTTTTTAGATTTTTAGAACAAGTTCACTAAGCCAGAACTTTTATTGTTCCCATAAAACACCTTATTTTTATAATTCTCCTATTGATGAAGTCATTCATACTGGTAATATTCATTTTCAATAGGCAAACAAGGTTAACTAGGTCTTGTTCATTGTTTTATTGTCATATGCAATACACTTAGCGATGATTACCATACTTAAGATCACCAATAGTTTAAAGAATTAAAATAGTAATTTATAACCTTAATTATTTTATTAGCATTAATAATTCTTATTTTATAATTAATAAAAGATACAATTAAATATTAGTAATGGCTTTTATTGGCTTTAGAGGATTGCCACTTTCCCATGAACCCTTGGTCTTGTATGGTTGAAAACGTGCAAAAAGTTCTTCCTTGTACCAGCCTAGCTCCCTGGTAAACTTTATAGCTTTCTGGTGCTCTTCGCTAGAGTAGGCAAAATCATGTAGTTTATCTATCCCTTTCCAGATACTAAAAGTAGCCATTTGTACAAGAGGGGCCTCCCCTACACCTTTTGTATATATCAGTCCTGAAGCTTCTTTTAAAGGGCGTTGAGATTTTGGAACAAAACTCCAAAACCTGATCATTTTACTCCATTTAATAGTAGCTCTGGTAATGACAGCAATACACTTATTTTGATCATCTAATTCCCCATGAGGTATAAATGGAGTGTTTCCAGACCATTCTCCTTTTGATAATATCGATTTCATAAAAATGGTCCAGATGTGTGAGGCATTTCTTCGATATTTATGCATGAGCTCATGTTTGTTAAAAAACATCATGGCCTCTTCTTCAGATTCCCAAACCTGTATTAACGCATAAACAGACCAATCAGGTAACGGATTAAAACCGGCTCCTTTCCCGCTACCCATTAACTTATAAAACTGCAAACCTGCCACTTGAGTTAGGTGACTATGGGCATTTTGCATCATTATGAAAGCCCATAGCTTACTTGTAAAGCCACGGTATTTGAAGAAAGTTATGGTCGTGATCTGAGACATCCATTAGCTCTAACTTTCGTACTAATAAATTGTTTTGAAAATCAGGTTGGATGAATCTAAAAGACTATTACTCATTACGCAAGGTCTCAACCGGATTTGTCAGGGCCGCGCGAACAGATTTATATCCAACAGTGACCCAGGAGATAAAAAGTACCAGCAAGGCGCTAAAAAACATCACTCCCCAACCGACTTCCACGTGATAAGCGAAAGACTGTAGCCAGTTATCCATTAAGAAATAAGCAAGAGGCAAAGAAAATAAAAGTGAGATGATCACTTGTTTTGTGAAATCGACAGAAAGCAAAAAAGTGATAGAAGAAACAGTGGCTCCCAGCGCTTTACGAACACCAATTTCTTTTGAACTCTGAAAAGCAGTGTAAGAAGCCAGCCCAAAAAGGCCTAAGGAACCAATAAATATGGCTATGACAGAAAAAAGGGTGAACATCTCGCTGAGTTTCTCTTCTTTACTGTAGAGTTTTCCAAAGTAATCATCTAAAAAGGTGTATGAAAACGGTTTTTCAGGATACAACCGCTTCCAAGTACCTTCAACAGCTTCAATTGTTTTTGCCAGCTCACTAGTTTTTAGTTTTACCATTAAGTTTCTATGCATAAAGTATTCCTCAGGCTGATAAAACATTATTAGCGGCTTTATCTCTTCATGTAGAGAGGCGAAGTGGAAGTCTTTTACAACACCTATAATCGTTCCCCACTCACTATTCCAAATCTTAAGAGGTTGACCCAAATCTTCTTTCAGATCCCATCCGAAAAAACTAGCGGTTTGTTCGTTTATTATGAATTGATATTTTTCTTTATCTCGAAGGTCGTTAAAATCCTCACCAGCAATCAGATTTAGTGATAAGGTGTTGATATAGTTTAAATCACCAGGAATAAGGCGCATTAGATGGCGGTTTTCTTCACCTTCTTTATGAGCCATTGTAGATTCGAATTGCACTCGTCCGGGGAGCTGCATAGTAGCAGCCAGATTAAGTACACCATCAACATTACCCAACTCATTTTTGAGCGTAGTTAGTCCCTTTTTTACGTCATCGCTAAAAGGGATGGCAATTACCTGGTCCTGATCGAAACCGAGATTCTCATTTTGGATGAAATTCAGTTGTTGGTGGATAACTGCTGTGGCCACAATGAGCGTAGCGGAAATTGTAAATTGAACAATAACCATTGACCTTCTGAGCCAGGAACCACTCGTTCTAAACTTGAAACTTCCTTTGAGGATATTATTGACCTTAAACCCTGATAGTATCAAAGCCGGATATATTCCCGCAAGAAGCGATACACTCACCCAAATAAGGCCCAGCGCTAAGACTAAATCAGAATTCAAAAGTGAGACTGCCGCAAAAGTTTTACCAGTAAGCTGGTTAAATAGGGGGAGCAAAAGGAAAATACAGGCTATCCCAAGGATCAATGCCATCAAAGTGATCAGCACAGATTCACTTAGAAACTGAGTCGTCAACTGTCTTCTTAATGCCCCCATGACTTTACGGAGACCTACTTCCTTGGCCCGTTCCACCGACCTGGATGTGGAAAGGTTCATATAGTTAATACAGGCAATTAAGATTATTACCAGGCCGATCAAGCTGAAGATATAAATATACTTCACATCGCTAATGGGTCCCAAACCAGTCTCCATTCCGCTTTCAAGATAAATATCTTTTAATGGTGTTATATCCAGCGTTACACTAGTACCCTCCTCAAACATATTAGCCATCAAAGTATCCACTTTTTGGTCTAAGGTTAAGGAATTGACACCACCCAGAGTACTAATGTAGGTCATATAGCTACTGCCGCTAAAATCCCCTCCGCCCTTTGATTCAGGCAATGTTGAGAATGACATAAGGCCTGTAAATTGAAGGTGGCTATTTGAAGGCGGCTCCTGTACAAGGCCTGTAATTTCGTATTCTATACCTTCAATATTTAGTGTTTTGCCTACTAATGAAAGTGCCTGCCAGTCATTACCGAAGTACTTTTGAGCTAAAGAAGAAGTAATGACAACTGAATTAGGCTCTATTAAGGCCGTCTGTGGGTCACCCTCCAACAGCGGAAAAGTAAACAGATCAAAAAATGACGAATCAGAGTAGAAAATTTGATGCTCCTGTGAGATGAGTAAAGAACTTTTGACTATTGTTTTACCAGGATTCTTAATTCTCAAAAAAGAAGTCACTTCAGGAAAACTCTCCTCCAAGAGTGGCCCCACTCGGGATGTAGCTCTGGCCGTTGGGAGTACAGTAGCGCCAAAATGCCACGTTAAGGGTACAGTGTAAACGTTCTCTGTATTTTTATGGAATTTATCAAAACTGAGTTCATGATTAACAAATAGGAAGATATAGGTAAAGCACACGATGCCTAGTGTGAGTCCGAAGATGTTAATGACAGAGTAGGTTTTATACCGCAACAAATTTCTGAGGGCGATAAGAAAATAGTTTTTAAACATGGCTATATGGCTTGATGAAGAATGGATTCGTTTTTTTATGGCGTAGGATTTAAAGCATCTGATTACGTCCCAGAAATAAAGTAGCCTGGCCTTTCGCATAGAATACTCGTCGATACGTTCCTGGAAAAGTTCATGGAGATCTCCCTGGATCTCTTCAAAACGATCATTGCGGCAATACCAAGATAAGAGGGTATCAGCCCATTTTGGAGGTGAAAGTTTTTCCTTTTTATCCATTCGAAATATCGGGAATCAGTTTGTACATTCCTTCTCGAACCGCCTTTAGCTTGGCAATTGCACCTTTACCGGCTGCTGTAGGCGTGAAAAAGCGTTTTCGCCTCCCTCCGCGTTCCTTGGTCGCTCCTCCTATTTCCGATTTCAAAAAACCCTTGTCCTCCAAGCGGTAGAGCGCGGTGTGTATGGCACTGATATTTATTCTTTTTTGTAGTCTATTCTCTAGTTCAGCTTTCACATTTACGGCATAAGCCTGACTTCCTATAACACAAATAGCCATGAGTACCAGTTCTTCAAAATCACCGAGTTCTGTAGCTTTCATCTATTATCATCATAAATGTAAATGTAATAATCATGTATACTTATCTTAAGTAAAATAGTTACGCTTCAACTTGGAATAACCAATTTACCTACAGTGTGCAGCAACTTAACTCATTCAGACCTTAATGTTTCTGTAGGATTGGTATTGGCCGCTTTAAAAGATTGAAAACTAACGGTTATAACCGCCACTGCTAATAAAATAAATGCAGCCAAAATGAAACTAACCGGCGATAATTCGATCTTATAAGCAAAATCTTGTAACCAACTATTGACTACCCACCATGCTAAAGGCAAAGCAAGTATAAAGGCGACCAGAACAAGCTTAGCAAAATCCTTATTTAATAAACTTATTATGCTCAGAACAGAAGCTCCTAATACTTTCCTAACTCCGATTTCTTTACTTCGCTGTCGAACAGAAAAACTGACCAAGCCCAAAAGTCCGAAACCTGCAATGATCACAGCCAAGGTAGAGAATACAAAAAACACATTGCTAAGCCGCTCTTCGGCTCTATACATGGCGTCGTATTGATCATCCATAAATTCAAATATAAAGGGTTGTTCAGGTACTAGTTCCTTCCAAGTATCCTCTAACGCCAAGAGCGTATTTTGAATGTTTTTGGGCTGAATTCGGACAAACAAAGCGTTGTAATAGTCGGCCTCTACAAATAACACCATTGGTGTTATCGCCCGATGTAAGGAAGTAGAATGAAAGTCTTCAATAACACCGGTTATCTCACCCTCTCGCCCATTCAGACTTACTTTCGTGCCTATGACGTCCAATGGATCGAGAAATAGATTTCTACAAACTTCTTGATTAATTACGAAAGCGTATTTGCGCTTATCACGTTCTTCCACCTGGACATTTACCAAATCTGCCGCATTAAATTCACGACCAGCCAGCAAATTGAGTTCCATATTCTTAATGAAATCTATACCCGTACTTACAGCGTTTACCGAAAGACTATTATCCAGCATTCCCGGAACATCAAGGGAATATCCTCCTCCGACATTCACTAAGCTTTCCGTGGCTATGGATACCCCCGTAACTTCAGCCTTTTGTTCCAAAGCAGTCTTAATTTGTTCGTACCTGTTCGTTACGAATCTACCGGCTGGTAGCACAATGACATTAGCCCGATTATAACCCAATCGTTTATTCTGCATAAAGCTTAACTGACTCTTTACAACGATACTGCCTACCAACAAACAGAGGGATATCGAGAATTGAAAAATCACAAGTAATTTACGGGTAAATGATCCTTTTCTGGATACCTGAAAATTTCCTTTTAGCGCTGTTTCAGGTGAAAAGGATGACAAAACTACTGATGGATAAGTGCCGGCCAGAACACTCACTAAAATAACAATTAAGACAAGTACGCTGAGGACTTCTAGGCTTATTATGGTATCAAAAGTAAAACTCTTTGCGGCCAGGTTGTTAAAAGGTTCTAGAACTAAACTGGCAAGGATCAGAGACAAAATGGTGGATAGGAGTACTATAATGGTAGACTCACCCATAAACTGATTAAAAACCTGGATTCTTTGTGCCCCCACAACCTTACGCATTCCTACCTCTTTCGTGCGCTCCATGGATCGAGCGGTTGCTAAATTCATATAATTAATACAGGCCACAACCAGAATCATCAGCCCCACAATTAACAACACATAAATATAACCTATAGAGTTTTGTGGCTGCATTTCATCCGCGATTTCAGAGTATAGATGTATGTCAGTAACCGGCACGAGTTCAAAATCCAGTGAATATCCACCAAGATCATTCTTAAGTTGCTCGTTCACCTTATTGGCCAACTCCTGCCCAATGGTATTTTTATTCGCACCTGCTTTTAATTTGACATAAGTAGAGTAATTGGCGCTGCCCCATATTTCTTGTTTTGCCTGGCGGAGTGTAGAAAAACTTGACAAAAAGCGAAATTGAAAATGAGAATTATCTGGAATATTCTCTAAAACTCCAGTGATAGTGTAATCGAACCCATTGACTTTAAGCGTCTCATTTAAAATATCTATTGAACCAAAATATCGTAAAGCAACATCCTCGGGAATTACCATCGAGCGAGGTTTTTTTAAGCACTCTTCTCTATTACCGGAAATAAGCTTAAAGTCAAAAACAGAGAAAAAGGTACTATCGGTATAAAAGAATTGCTTCTCCTGATTAACATCTTCATCTTTTTGAACGGTAACTGCACTAAAACCCCCAATATAATATAAACGTACCCCCTCCTCAACTTCATCAAATTCTCTCTTAAGGGCCGGGAGTACTGCAGTGGGTGTTAAATA